>JAUWSB010000003.1 GCA_030610255.1 Bacteroidota bacterium | reverse complement strand
TTTCAATGGAATCATTTTCCGAAAAATTCAGGTTTCGCAAAATAACATTGCTTTCAGGCGTCAATCCAAGTAACTCATTATTGTAATAAACGTTGTACCCGGCAGTTAAATAATAATTTGGAAACCATGATAATTTCACCGCGTTGAAGCCAAGCGGCTCAATATTAATTTTATATGGTTTATTAACAGGATAAGTATATATTTCAGTTGGTTCAAAAATTACCTTCCATGATATTTTTTTTGATTCCGGACTTGTAAACCTAATACTCGCCCAGCCCTGATGGTTATTAATAACTGCCTTCAGGTTTTCAGCTACAGCAGATTTCACTCGATAAGTCTTTCCCTCGCGGGGGAAAACAAATCGTAATTCATAGGTATCGTTCCCGATTACCTGGCTTTCGCCAGAATAAGTATTGTTTTTTTCATCATAGTTACACTCAATCAAATCAACCCAACCTTGAGTTATGTGCCGGTTTGTAGAAATTAATTGGGGATATTCTTCGGCAACCATCAAAGTTAAAACCTGGCAACTTGCAGGTGCCAAATGAGCAAAATATCCTTTTTCCCAGCATCCCAGATATTCTTCGTTCCAGAAATCAAAAACATGAACTTTGGCATTTGCAGGCAAACCCAGCTCTTCCCAGTTAAGATGAACGACATCTGTCTTGTTTTCTTCATAATTAAAACATCCGGCAACATCATAATTTCTTCCGAGATGATTTATTTTCAAATCCCAGATTTTTTTATTCCTTTTTGATGGAAATAAATCAAGAGGCCGTATGTCAACTGCAGGGTAAACCCTTTTCATTATCTCAACACGTTCGGGGGACAGATCCATTAACCTGTCGCTATCCATCAATCCCTGACCTGTCAAACCCTGCAATGTTGCCCATGCACGAGCCATATCCATGGTTAAAGGTGAACGCACACACATCACATCAGGGTCGCAATACCAGGCTATGTTATGCAGGTAATAATAAGACATAGTTGCATTAACGGCAGTTATGAATCCTTCATCCCAATCAAGGAAAACATCTCCACCTGTTCGCGAACCGTTCATTATCCCGATACCATCAAGCGGGATGCCCCAGCAGCCTAGCAAATAGTGTTCCTCTCCAATTGCTTCGCGAATGGTGTTTAAAGTATGGCGATATAATTCAACAGGATCTTCATCAGAGTTTTTCATAAACGATTGTTTCTTTTTATACTCGTTGATAACAATTGGCTGCCCGTCAATTTTAAAATAATCATAGCCCCATTTATCTGCCATGGTATTGAATAAATCTTTTATGTATTTATCTGCATCAGAGGCAGTAGGATCAACCAGATATGTTCCTTCCCAAGTGTCGGAAGCTGTGGTGCCGTCTTCTTTTAAAAGAAACGCGTTCCATTTATCAACAACTCCCCTGTTGCTTTGACCATGTGGCGCCAACCAGATGCCGGGCAATAATCCTAATTCGCGGATGAATGTTGCAAGTTCTTTCATGCCTTCGGGAAACCGTTTATCAATGGTTGTCCAGTCGCGGTTTTCGCCAAGTCCATGCCCGGTTCCCTGCCATCCGTCATCAATCTGACAATAAATGCCGCCATATTCTTTCAGGTTTTCAGCAAGCCATTTGGCGTTTTTCTTTATTTCGTCTGCCGAAATTTCCTGATAATAGTAATACCACGAACACCAGCCTGATGGAGGTAATGGGAAATTTAATTTATCAATCGGTTTGAAGTATTTTATTTCTAAAGTTTCTTTGTAATAGTCTTTGATTTTTGTTCCATCATTCAGGGTAACCAAATCCTTATCAGGATAAAAAATTCCCTGGGATAATTTGGTTTTCACATCACCGAGAGTCATAATAAATAATTCGGGATTCGTACTATTTTTAATACGGCACGGTATCGGATGAGGCCATGTGTTTTTATATTTTGAAAAAGCCATCAGAAACAATAATACTGATATTAAAATCAATAAATTAATATACTTTAATTTTTTAATTATTTTTGATATAAAAGTCTTCATAATACAAAGATAAATAAATTTCAGCCAAGCTCACTACATCTATCCTGCAATTCACTACATTTTTTCAACGGTTCAAAACAAATCGTTTTTTTATCCCTTTAATTTATTACAATTTTGTACCAATCAAATAAATGTTTAATATAAAATATTTTTAAAATGAAAGCAATGAAATTTAAATCCACAGCTTCAATATTTTCGTGTTTAATTCTGATAAACACTTTATTGATTACAAATGTTTTTGCAGACCGACAAAATTCAGATAGCAGCAATTCCTCATATGAAATTTATTTTCAAAAATATCAGGATGGTAAAAAGCAATATAGATATTCCAATGTTTTCTCCTCTTTTGATATCCAGGTTAAAGGCGATATTAGTGTAAATGATGACGACACTGGTATCAAGAGTATTTCACCGGGCGGGTATATCAAAATCAGCAAAAGAACATTCGGAAATAAAAGGACTATTATTATTGAAAGTAATTCGAATGGGGAACTGAGCTACGAATATTATGAAGGCAGAAAGGAAATTCCCTTTGAGCCGGATGGCAGGAAATGGCTTGCTGATGTATTACTTGAGGTTATCCATATCACTGGTATTGACGCAGTAGGCAGGACAAAACGGATTTACAGGCAAAAAGGTATTGATGGTTTTATTGAGGAAATTCACGAGATACCTTCTAATTCAGTGATGGCAAAATATTTTGAAGCATTACTGGAAAATATTAGTTTAAATGATAATGAATTAGTTTCTGCTTGCTCAACAATTGCAAGTGAGATTAGCTCTAATACAGAACGTGGCAGGTTGTTCCGTAAATACTCTGATCTATTCATGAAAAACAACACAACTGCAGTAGTCTATTTTCAAAGCATTTCAAAATTATCTTCAAATACGGAAAGAGGCTCAATTTTAAAAAATATTTCAACAAAAATCGATTTTGAAGATCCAAAGGTAACAGAAGCTTATTTTGCCTGTGTAGATAAAATGACGAGCAATACGGAACGCGGAAGTGTACTAAGAAATCTGGAAAAGACCCAGAAATTAAACAACCAGGCTTATGCTAGATTGCTTATGAGTGTAAAGAAATTTAGTTCAAATACCGAGATGGGTTCTGTTATGAGGTCGCTTGACAAGCTTGATATAAATAATTCCCCGGTTAATGTGGCTTACTTCAATGCCATTGATGGGATGACAAGCAATACAGAAGCAGGCAGTACACTCCGCCACCTGATAAAGAAAGGCGATTTGACTGATGAGAATTATGTGAATTTATTAAGAAGTGTAAAAAAACTGACTTCTAATACAGAAATAGGCAGCATTTTAAGAACGATTGTTTCCATTAACCTTAAAAACCAAGATGTAAATGAAGCTTATTTCATTGCTATCAGAAGTATGACGAGTAATACAGAAGCCGGAAGCGTTTTGCGATACACAATTAAAACGTATGATCTTAATGATAAATCATGGATTCAATTATTAAACGAAACAGGAAGGCTTTCATCCAATACTGAAATGGCATCTGTAATGATCTCAGCAAGCGAGTTTATGCCTTATGATAATGAATCCGTTATTGATGCATTTTTCAATGCTGCTAACAGTTTTTCAAGCAATACTGAGCATGGACGTGTTTTAAGAGAAGTGATAACTAACGAGCATCTGAATAAATTTATATGTTATAAAATACTTGAAAGCATTAAAAAAATGTCATCAAATACAGAAAAATCTTCTGTTATGATAAAACTTAGTCATACGAAATTTATCAAAGACCCTGAAATCCGTAAACTCTATAAAACAACAGCCGGAAGCCTGACATCCAACACTGATTACAGAAGAGTTATTGAAGCAATTGATTAATATTGATTAATTTTAATCTCTGATTGATACTTATATATAGTTAAAATTGATTTAGCATTGATGATTTATGAACCCGCCTGCTTCGGACAGGCATTCGATTTGCAAAGTGTTTTTTAATCGTCAATTGTTTGTTTGTCAATAATTTTTTTTAACTTGCAACATGAAACCTGCAACATGAAACTGTCTGTTAATTTCCACCACAGGTGACATTAATTTAATAACTTGATTTTAAAATAACATAGATACATACACAATAAAGTTTTATGTCCTGGATTTGGAGAAACTTAATAATATCTACAATACTTGCTGTTGCTGTATTTGTTTATCTTATTTACAGCGAAGCCGGCACAGTTCCGAACACAGCAGAAAACCGGACAGGCTTACTGTTTACCATAGTTGCAGCAAACATCACCGGAATATTAATCTTTTTAGTTAGCCACCGGTTAAACAGGTATTTATCATGGAACAAGCGTCTAACTATTCGTTTTCTTGCCGAAGCAGGCATCAGTCTGATAATTATTATTGTAATGGGTTTTATCCTGAGTTTGGTTTTCTTTAAACATGCTATACCTTTGGATGATGGAGGTAGTTTCTGGTTTGTTTACCGTGATGCTATCATTAAGTTTTTAATCATTTCCCTTGCCGTTGTTTATATTTACACGGTCATAAATTTTTCCATATTTTCTTTTAATCAGTATTCGGTTGTCAGAATTGAATCAATAAAAATCGAACGAGAACAAATACGACTACAGTTTGATGCCCTGAAGAGCCAGTTGAGCCCCCATTACCTCTTCAATTCATTGAATAACATATCATCATTAATATACAGTGATATTAACTCTGCTGAATTATTTATCAGAAATCTTGCAATTATGTATCAATATATTCTAAAAACCAACGAACAAAAGCTGGTTTTTTTATATGATGAACTCGATGCTGTTTTTACTTATTATTCATTGCAGAAGATAAAGTATGAAGAATATATTGATTTGAAAATTAATATTTCTCCTTATGAGAAAAAATTATTCATACCTCCACTTGTCCTGCAAATGCTTGTTGAAAATGCTTTGAAGCACAATGCTATTTCCGAAGATAATCCAATGCTGATTGAAATATTTTCCGAGAACCAAAAATATTTGGTGGTTAGAAATAACTATATTCCAAAATCCGAGCTTATAAAAATCGGACAAAAACTTGTTGACAGACCTAAAAAAAATACATCTCATAAAATCGGGCTGGAAAATATAAAAAAGAGGTATAATTTTTTTACTGACAAAGAAATCCTTGTATCTGCTAATAAATATTTTACCGTTAAATTACCATTAATAACTGAAAAAATTGAACAGACAACTTTTTTATAACAATGTGGTTTTTAGGCTTGTGACTCCTATACTCTATGGGATATTAATATATTTGCTCATCCTGATGTTCTTTGATTCGGTTAATATGATCATAAAGAATTTCTTCAGCAGCGAGGTATTGTTTGTTATTGTTTTAACATTTTTTTTATCAGAAAGTCTACGGTTATGCATTGTATTATTAAATAAAATATATCCCGTTACACGAAATTTAAAAATCAGGATTCTTCTCCAAATAACTTTAACTTCCCTTTTATCTGTTATTCTTGTCTCATTAATATTATTTTTTTATTTCATTTTTATTGAAGGATTCAGCACTATCAGGACTGAATTAATTACTTTTAACATTTTATATCTGTTAACCGTTTTTTTCTATAACCTTTTTTTCTTCAGCATAATTTTACTGAATCTGAAAAATGAAGACAGGGTTTTGAAAGAACAAAAGCTAAGAGAGAATCTTGAAATTGAGTTACAGGCATATAAAAATCAGATAAATCCTGAATTACTTTTTCAAAGTCTTGAAACGATAATTTCAGAATTATACAGGGATAAAAAGTCAGCCGATGACTTGATCAATGATTTATCAAAAATATACCGTTATACCCTTGATAATAAACATAATGATTTAGTAACTCTAAAGGAAGAACTTGAGTCGGTTAAATACTTGTTGAATGTTTTAAATATCCGTTTTCACGGAAAAATAAAATGCAATATTCAAATTGATAACGATATTTTAAATTTGGGCATAGTGCCGGGAGTTTTTCTTGCAATTTTTGAAAAAGCTGCAACGGAAAACATCATTACAAAAAATTTGCCACTTGAAATAATGATTAAAAATAACAAAAATTCAGTTAATATAAGTTACAAATTAAAAAAGCATCTTATGGACTTTAGCACTAAGAATAACCGTATAGATTTTATCAGAAAGGCTTATGAATATTATTCGCATAGCGGATTCATTATTCGGGAAGAAGGACAATTACGGTTTTTTGAAATACCTCTGTTGGAGATAGAAGAAGAAAATTAGTTGAATTTTAAGGTAAAGGCTCCATACGGACTTCCTTCGGTCGTGAGGTTGAGAAGTAAAGATAAAAAAACAGTTATTAGTTTGAAAACTCTAATCCATTAAAACATGAAAGTTATTATTGTTGAAGATGAAAAACCGGCTGCTGACAAGCTTGAACAGATGATAAAAAATTATGATCCGGAGATTGAGATTTCAGGCAAGTTCGGTACTATTGAAAAAACAGTTGAATTCCTTAATATTCCCGAGAATCATCCAGATCTGATGTTTATGGACATCCAGCTAACGGATGGGCTTAGTTTCGAGGTTTTTGACAAAATCGATATTAATACACCTGTAATTTTTATCACAGCCTATAACGAATATGCTATCCGGGCTTTTAAAGTTAATAGTATTGATTACCTGTTAAAGCCACTATCTTATGATGATTTTTACCGTAGCATGGAAAAAATCAAAAGCCTCAGGGAAAACCTTCCTTTTAACAGGCAGCGATTGGAATACGAGGAACTTGGCAAAGCTTTGCTTCAACTTAACAAGTCCTATAAGACCCGATTCATGATAAAGGTCGGTGACCATATCAAATCAGTTAAAACAGAAAACATTTCCCTTTTTTATGCAGAAGGAAGAACAGTTTACCTGCTAACAAACAAGCAAAATAAATATATTGTTGATTTCAGGCTGGAAGAACTGGAATCATGCTTAGACCCGGTAATGTTTTTCAGACCTAACAGGTCGTTTATTATTAATATTAATGCCATCAAAGATGTAATAGTTTATTCAAACAGCCGGTTAAGAATCATTTTAAACTGGGATTTTGATAAGGAAATCATAGTAAGCAGGGATAAAGTATTTCCAATTAAAGTATGGCTTGATGGCGCAGGATAATAAAATAAGATTAAAGACTTGAAAATAAAATAAAAATTATTTTAACATTCGAACCAAATTATTTCTATCAAGGATTTTAATTTCTTTCCTTTTAATTTCTATCAAACCTTCATCTTTCATTTCGCCAAGAGCCCTTGCCAATGACGGACGGGTAACTCCAAAATATTCTGCCAGTTGTTCCTGGGTTTTGTCAATTAAAAAGTGCTGTTTTCCTTTATTTTTTCTTTCTAAACCTAAAATGTAGTTTGCCAGTTTTCCTTTAATGGTTTTTAAAGATAAAAATTTTAATTTCTTTGTTACAAGGACAAATCTGTTTGAAGTAATATTCAAATAATTTTCTAATATTTTTTTATTCGATTTGAATAATTGTAATAAATCATCTTTATATATAATTAAAATTTTAGTTTTTATGTTTGTTACAATGTTTACAAGCAAGTTATTTTCATCAGCAAACAAAAATGCTTCTGCAAAAGTATCAGGGGCATTAATATCTTCAATTTTTATGACCTTCCCTTTAAGATCAACAACTTCGCCCCTTACGCTCCCTTCTATTAAAATATATAAATTTATACATTCATCACCGCTGTATGCAATAATTGTTTCAGGATCATAAGTCTTTATTTGATGATGTACTAAATTTAAAATATGTACAACTTCGCCCGGATTTATTCCTTTAAAGATTGGTGTTTCTGAGATTTTTGAATACATATTATTAAATATTAATTTTCTTCAAAACTACAAAATAATTGCTTATTTGTAACTTATGTTACATTTTTAATGGTGACATCATAATAATTTTGCATAAAAAATTAGTATTAAATTAAAATTGAATAATCATGAAATTTATAGTAGATCAGGAATTATGTATAGGTTGCGGGGCATGTGAAGGCGTTTGCCCTGAAGTATTTGAAATGAGAGACGATGATAAAGCTCATGTTATTAAGGACATTATACCGGCAGAACTTGAAGAAAGCGCCCTTGAAGGTGAAGAATCCTGCCCGGTTGAGGCAATATCTCACGAATAAGTCGGCAGTTGGCAATCGGCAAACGGAAGACGGAAGACAGAACTATAATAGTTAAAATTTAAATAAAAAAAGTAATGATAATTAAAGGAGATACAAAAATAAAAATTGCTTTGGAAAAACATCCTGAGCTAAAAGATGTATTAATAAGTTATTCATCAAAATTTAAAAAGCTTAATAACAAATTAATCTTTAATACTGTAGCAAGATGGGCTACTTTTAATGATGTTGCCAAAATCGGAAAAATATCTATTTGCGACTTATTACACACTGTAAACACTGCAATTGGCGAAGAAGAAAATCTTGAAAAAATATTCCCGGAATGTATCAAGGAAACTAATGGTTTGCAACAAGAAACAAAACCCGGATGGTACGATGAAATCAAGCAATTTGTTATTTATGATGTGAGAGATGAAGAAGGATATTTTTTTCCTAAAATTATTGAAAAACTAAAACAATTAAAACCGGCTCAGGCATTAACAGTTATAAACAGTTTCGACCCTCTTCCATTAAAACGCATGTTTGAAGAAAAAGGTGATAAATATTATTCCGAAAAAATTAACGATAACGAATTTCATCTTACAATTTTACCTTCAGAAAACGATTTAGGAATTAATCCTGAAATTGATTGGAAAAAACAATTGGACCGCTTTCCCGAATTGAATGTTATAGGAATGCCGGAAGACCCTTTTGAGTTAATTATGAAAAATGCCCAATCAATTAAACCCGGACAAGGTTTTGTGCTTATACAAGTGTTTCAGCCAATGCCTCTTATTAATATGCTCAACCAAATGGGATTTGAAGATTATACTGAAGAGGATAAGGAAAATAACAATTTCAGAATTTATTTCTATAAAATATCGACAAAAAATAATATCAAAATTACAGGAGATAAAATACCTCTCGTTATTCAATCCGCAACACCAATTACTTATCCGATTATTATGAGAATGTTGCAATCGGACGAGCTGATGAGTAAAATTGACATTAAAGAATTAAAGGTTTGGGAAGAAACAGAGAAACACATGGCATGGATAGTTAATAAGAAAGCCGATATTACCTTTTCTGCTGTTGCTGCTGCCACAAAACTTTACGCCGTTGGTGCTGATATAAAAATGGTATCTGTTGATATCTGGGATAATTTTTATTTGCTTACAAATGGATATAAAGCTAACAACTTTAAAGATATCAAAGGTCATACTATACAAACTCCTTTATTCAAAGAAGCACCTCCAACTGCTGTAACTAAATATATTATGAAAGAATTGGGATATAATCCCGATGATTTTGATTTTCATTACGACAAACCTTTTGGCAGACCGGATAAAATTAAAAACGATTTTATCAGCGGTAAAGCCGATACTGTGCTACTAAGAGAACCGGAAGCAAGTTTTGCTCTTTATAATGCAGGAACCTCTGCTCACGAATCGCTTTCATACAGAAAACTTTGGAATCAAATAGATGAGAAAAATACACGATTACCAAATGCCGGTTTAATATTTAAAAATGATTTCTTGAAAAATCATCCTGATATTGCTAATTTATTTATCAGTGAATTAAAAAAAGCAATTGATTGGGTTAATAACAATAAAAAAGAAGCAGCAATGATGTCGTATGATATTCTCAGACAATCGCCCAAAGCAGTTGAGTTATTTTTAAACAGAGCAAATTTTGAGCATGTTCCGACAAAAGATATTATGGACGAACTTGCAAGATATATCAAAATAGTTGACAAAAAAGCAGCATTTGATGAAGAGAAAATGAAAGGATTATTTCTATACTAAAGTAAAATAAATAAACCGCAGAATGCGCAAATATTATTATTGAATTGTGTGGGAAATAGGGGAAATAAGGGAATAAGGGTTTAGCCTTTTCACTTTAGCCTTTAGCCTTTTCACCCCAATACGCTCGTTCATCGCTATCGGGATTAATTAATAAACTGATTAGTAACATTAAACGTTTGATTTGAATAAACTAAGAAAATTTCTTTTTGCGAATTTTAGCGTTCTTGGCGGTTATTTTTTTAATAATCAGAGTGTTTTACCGCTTTAAGTAATCTGACATATTTTTTAAAATAAAAGGTTTCCTTAAAATTATCAAAACCATATTCTTTTAGTATTGATTTCCAATCTTTTTCAATAAAGTTAAAATAAAAATCGGGTTTGTAACATAGGTTACAATATTGTATTTCGCAGTATTGTATTTTTGACAAATAAATTCAAAATCTATTTGGCATGAAGCGAGATATTATAAAAATTGACGAAGAATTATGTGACGGTTGTGGGCTGTGTATCCCGAATTGTCACGAAGGAGCTTTGCAAATAATTGATGAAAAAGCAAGGCTAATAAGTGATTTGATGTGTGATGGTCTTGGCGCTTGTATCGGACATTGCCCACAAGGAGCAATAACAATTGAACAACGAGAAGCTGAGCCTTATGATGAAATTGCTGTAATAAAGGAAATGGTTAAAAAGGGCAGGAATGTAGTAATTGCTCATTTACAACATTTAAAAGAGCATAACGAAATGGAATTTCTTCAACTAGGTGTCCAGTACCTTGAACAAAATAGAAATTCATTGGAATTTGATCCCGATAATGTGAAGTATTACGTTCATAATAATATTAAACCTGAAAATTTAATTAAAAAAGAAGAAAATATGGTTGAAGAAAGTGCTTGTAGCGGTGGGTGTCCGGGTTCGATGCCGATTGATTTTAATATTAATATCGAACAAATGAATAAGGCAGCTTTACCTAAAACGGAACAGCCGATATTTGCATCAGAGCTAAGGCATTGGCCTGTTCAAATGCACTTAATTAATCCCGCAACTTCGTATTTTAAAAATTCCGATTTGCTGCTTGCAGCCGATTGTGTTGCTTTTTCAATGGGTGATTTTCACCAAAATTACTTGAAGGGAAAAACTCTGATAATTGCTTGTCCGAAACTTGATTCCGGTATTGAAACTTATATAGCCAAAATAATAAGTCTGATTGACGATGCAAAAATTAACACTATAACAGTGATGATGATGGAAGTACCTTGTTGCAGTGGATTATTACAAATTGTTAAAACCGCAACTTCACAAGCAAAAAGAAAAGTACCGGTTAAAGCTATGATAATAGGAATTAAAGGAGAAGTTATATCAGAAGAATGGATATGAAGAAAGGCTAAGGAAAAGGCTGAGGCTGAGGCTTGGAAAATAAAGCTGGCATTTTTCATTTCTTAGTTTACACTTTTTTGTATGAAAACCTTATTTTTAAATTTTTTAACCTTAGTAACAGATAAAATTAATTCTTGATTTAAACCTTATTAAATGAGTGAAAATAAGGTAATAAGGTTTCGAGGAGGAGTTTATTTATTTTTTTACTAAGGTTAAAGGAATAAAAATAAGGTTTTTCTTAAATTGTAAAAGTGTAAATTACCTTTTTATACTTATGAAAAATGCCATAAAATTTAATCAAAAATTTATAAATTTCAATAAATATAAACTAATAAAAAAATAAAATTATGAGTATGTTTTGTTATCAATGCCAGGAAACAGCCAAAGGAACCGGCTGTACAATAAAAGGTGTTTGCGGCAAAAGCGAAGATGTTTCAAATCTGCTTGATTTATTAATTTACACTTCAAAAGGTATTTCAATCTGTTGCGAAAATGCTGAAATTGAAGATGCCGAAGTTAATGATTTTGTTGTTGATGCTCTTTTTACATCAATAACCAATGTTAATTTTGACAAATATGTAATTGCTGAAAAAATTAAAAAAGGTCTGGAGTTGAGAGACAGAGTAAAATCTCAATGTAAAGACCCTGAATGTGCTTGCAAATTACATGATGCAGGAAACTGGACAGCCGGCACAATTGAAGAATTTGAGAAAAAAGCCGAAATAATCGGTGTTCTTTCTACAGAAAATGAAGATGTACGTTCATTAAGAGAATTATTGATTTACGGACTGAAAGGTTTGGCTGCATATCTTCATCATGCTATGGCTCTCGGATACAATGATAAGAGTATCCATAAATTCATAAAAAAAGCCTTGTCATCAACTCTAAACGACAATCTTTCTGTTGATGAACTTGTTGCACTTGTTCTGGAATGTGGAAAATATTCTGTTGATACAATGGCGCTGTTAGACAAAGCAAATACAGAATCTTACGGTAATCCTGAAATTTCAGAAGTAAATATCGGTGTTGGAAAAAAGCCCGGAATTCTTATCAGCGGACACGACCTGAAAGATATGGAAGAACTCCTGAAACAAACCGAAGGAACAGGTGTTGATGTTTATACTCACGGGGAAATGTTACCTGCAAATTATTATCCGGCTTTAAAAAAATACAAGCACTTTGTTGGAAACTACGGTAATGCCTGGTGGCAGCAAAATAAGGAATTTGATTCTTTCAACGGGCCGATTTTAATGACAACCAATTGTCTTGTTCCGCCAAAAGAATCTTATAAAGCCCGTGTTTACACAACCGGTTCCGTGGGATTTGAAGGTGTTACTCACATCCCCGACAGGGAAGAAGGTAAAGCAAAAGATTTTTCTCAAATTATCGAACATGCTAAAAAATGTGAAGCTCCGGTAGAAATTGAAACAGGAAAAATCATCGGCGGGTTTGCTCACAATCAGGTTATGCAATTGGCTGATAAAATTGTAGATGCAGTTAAATCGGGAGCAATTAAAAAATTCTTTGTAATGGCAGGTTGCGATGGTCGTCATAAAACAAGAAATTATTATAGCGAGTTTGCCGAGAAACTTCCGAAAGATACGGTTATTCTTACAGCCGGTTGTGCAAAATTTCGATACAATAAACTTAATCTTGGAAATATAAATGGAATTCCAAGAGTGCTTGATGCAGGACAATGCAATGATTCTTATTCATTGGCAGTTATTGCTCTTAAACTTAAAGAAGTATTTGAGCTTAATGATATTAATGATTTACCGATTGCTTACAATATCGCGTGGTACGAACAAAAAGCAGTAACTGTTTTATTAGCTTTGCTTTATCTTGGTGTAAAAAATATTCATCTCGGACCAACGTTGCCTGCATTTTTATCACCGAATGTAGCAAAAGTTTTGATTGATAAATTCGGTATAGCCGGTATTGGTGAAGTTGAAGATGATATTAAAATGTTTATGGGTTTATAAAAATGTTATATGTTATACGTTATTTGTTATAAGTTATTCGATTATAAAGTAAAAAACATATAACGTATAACATTTATAAAAGAGCGGGAATTAGTTGCTACTGCATTACAGTTAACCGGGAATAATGAAGCATTCAATTTAGCAAATACAAAATTAATGGTAAAATAATATTTTGATGTGCTGGGGAATGAAAATATATTTCATTATATTTTTGAGCAAACTGTATCTTCTTTATGAAACTTTTTTGACTTTGCAGTATTCAGGTCAGTTGCCGATGCCATTCTTTAAAATAATCAAAATGTATTAGACTCATTAAATTTATTGCTAAATGACCTCTGATTAGTTACACTTAATTTTTATCCACACTATTCAGAAATTTCTACTCTACTCTTCTCACTAAAATAAGGTTATCCATACGGACTAACTTCGTGTCGTAAGGTTTGTGAGAGTCGGTCATCATGTTTTACTACTTACATAAAACCTTATTTCGGCTTCGCTCAATATAAATATTACCTTATTTTTTCCTAAGTTTTGTTGATAATGTTGTGAAAACAAAATGGGTATAAAGGTTATTATATTCAATTTTCATACAAAGAAATGTTTTATTTTAGGTTTATGGTACAATACATAATTTTTATTTCATTCCCCAGCACATCAAAATATTATTTAGCCAAATTAATTCATTTTCTTAATAAACTTAACTTTTTTGTTAGTTTTGTATTTTAAATTATTCATTAATAAAAATTAAAAACATATAAAATGATCAAAAAAGTTCTTATTTATTTCATTGCTCCGGCTCTGTTTTTCGTGTCTTGTATATCTACCGCAGATAAAGATACCGGAAAATATGATGAACGGGCTATAGAATGTCTTGATAATTTAAGTGAAACTATCGGAGACTTGAATTCGTGTAGCTACACATTAAATACGATTGTATCAGAAAGTAACGATTTGGAATTTAGTAACGAACATGATGTTTATATGCGCGGGCCCGATAAAATGTATGTCCATTCAAATGGAACAAAAGGACTTAGAGGTTTTTGGTATAATGGTAGTAGTTTTGCGTATTTCTCGTACGACAAAAATGTTTATGATACGGTTGCTGCCCCTGAAAACATCATTGCAGCAATAGATTTTTTACATGGTAAATATGAAATTGATTTTCCGGCAGCCGATTTTTTCTATCCGAGCTTAACGGATGATATCATAGAGAATTACGACCAGGTTTACTATTTAGGCAAAGTGAAAATTGATGACATTGATTGTATTGCTCTTGAAGCATCAAACAAAGATAAAGTTCTACAAATATGGATAGAGAAAATTTCCAATTTACCTCACAAAATAATTATTGCTTCACAAATTGAAGATGGCAATTATTATGAAGCCGTCTTTTCAAATTGGAAAGTAAACCCGGAGTTACCTGATTTGTTATTTGAATTTGAACCTCCGGTCAATTCAACCAGAGTAAAATTACAAGCTAAAAATTAAATTATAGTCATCATGAAAAAATATATTTTTATCTTTTTAACAACACTTTTGACCCTTAGTTTCTCAGTGAATGATGTTATGGCCCAGCGTATGCGCCATTCCTCCTCAGGAAGAGGTGGCCGAGGTGGCCGTTCAATAAATGGAGGAGCATCACGATCTGCTAATCGACCACAAACCCGTGAGTATAACAAACCCCAAAGAACTAAGCCTAGTACGGTAAATCGTGTAAAGCCTAGTACGGGGAATCGAGCTAAGCCTAATGTGGGAAACCAAGCTAAGCCAAGTAATCGCGATAGAAACATAACAGGAAATACTAAAATTCAGGGAGGAGATAAGAAAAAAGGCAGATCAGGTAACAAGGTGAATATTGACAATAGAAGGACAAATGTGAACGTAAATGTGAATAGAAACGTCCATATAAATAATAGCCATCATAATCGTTATTACAATGGTCACCGTGGTTATTCTCCATACCGCTACCATCCTTATCGGCCTTATTATTATGGTCCCCATTGGCATCCTTTCGGTTTTTTTGTAGCTACAGTTGCCACAACTGCAATTATTGTTTCGATAAACAGCCAACCTTATTATTATGACTATGGGGTTTATTATGTACAGGTTTCGGGAGGATATAATGTAGTTCCACCACCGGTTAATATTGTAGTTGTAGAAATACCGGATGATAAAGTAGCCATACCGCTTAATGATGTAACCTATTATTATTATGGAGGTACTTTTTACTCAAAAGAAGATGATGGTTACAAAGTAATTGTGGCACCCGACGGTGCAGTGGTAGCAAATATACCTGAAGGTGCAGAAGAACAGGAAATTGATGGACAAAAATATGTGGTTTTTAACAATACATATTTTCAACCCATTACTCAAAATGGTAAAGATGTTTATCAGGTTGTGACAATGGAAAGCAACGACTAAGTTTTATTTGATATCATTTAAAATTGTACTTTTACAGCAAATTTGATAATAAGGAAAATTTTTTATAAACTGTTTTTGAGAAAGTTTGTTTTTAACCAGAAGAACATATAATGCCAAAGTAACAAATATTATTATTAATTTAAATTATTTATTATGAGAAAACTATCATTTTTAATGTTGATTTTTGCTATACCATTACTTATGCAGGCACAGCAAGACGAAAAACCAAACATCCTGGTTATCTGGGGTGACGACATCGGTCAATCAAACGTTAGTGCATACACTATGGGTTTGGTGGGCTATGAAACACCAAACATCGACCGTGTTGCCAATGAAGGCATGATCTTTACTGATTATTATTCGGAGCAAAGTTGTACTGCCGGACGTTCATCGTTTATACTTGGACAAAGTGTTTTTCGTACCGGTTTAAGTAAGGTTGGTTTACCCGGAGCAAAAGAAGGTATTACTGCTGAGGATCCAACCATTGCCGAGTTATTAAAGCCATTAGGTTATCGAACGGGGCAGTTCGGAAAAAACCATCTCGGCGACAGGGACGAACACCTCCCTACAAATCATGGTTTTGATGAATTCTTTGGTAACCTTTACCATCTGAATGCAGAAGAAGAACCCGAATTACCCGATTATCCGGATCCTGAAAAATATCCAAACTTCAAGAAAAATTATGGTCCCCGTGGCGTAATTCATTCCTATACTGATGGTAAAATTGAGGATACCGGCCCATTGACTAAAAAGAGAATGGAAACTGTTGATGATGAAACCATTGAAGCCGCCAAAAAGTTTATACGTGATGCTGTTGATGCAGGTGAGCCTTTCTTTGTTTGGTGGAATGGTACAAGGATGCATTTTCGCACTCATGTAAAAGAGGAACTAAGTGGAATTTCAGGGCAAGATGAATATGCCGACGGTATGGTTGAACATGATATGCATGTTGGCCAATTGCTTGATCTACTAGATGAACTGGGGATTGCTGATAATACCATTGTTCAGTACGGTACTGATAATGGTCCTCATAAAAACACTTGGCCTGATGCTGGTGTTAACCCATTCCGCGGAGAGAAAAACACTAACTGGGAAGGCGGCTGGAGGACTCCTTCTATGGTTCGTTGGCCGGGGCATATTGAAGCAGGATCTGTTTCGAATGAAATTATATCCGGTATGGACTGGATGCCAACATTTCTTGCCGCAGCAGGCGATGACAAAATCAAAGAAAAACTTCTTGATGGTTATACTATCAATGGTAAAACTTTCAAGGTTCATTTAGACGGTTATAACTTTCTGCCCTACCTTACCGGTGAAGAAGAAAAAGGCCCTCGCCAGGAAATTTTCTATTTCTCTGATGATGGTGACCTCACAGCTTTACGTTATGACGATTGGAAGATGATTTTCTTGGAACAAAGAGCATCCGGAACTATGTTGGTATGGGCTAATCCATTTACTCCCTTACGTGTACCTCTAATATTCAATTTAAGAAGAGATCCGTATGAATTTGCTACTATTACTTCAAACCAATATTATGATTGGCAGTTAGATCATGTCTTTCTTTTGGTACCAGCGCAAGATATTGTAGGTGATTTTTTATCGACTTTCAAAGAATTTCCTCCAAGAATGAAAGCTGCAAGTTTTAGTTTAGATCAAGTGTTGGAAAAATTATCCTCACCAACAAGTAATTAACAAAACAAAAAGGCCAGATAATTAATACTATCTGGCTTTTTTTTAAATATATTAATCTATGAAACGATTAGACATTATTAATTTATTTTCAGTTGTTTTTTTACTCTTGTTTGTGGCCGGTTGTTCAACAACCATTGATAAAAATGCTGGTGAATTATCCAATGAAACCAACCCGCTTCCTTCGTGGAATGATGGAAATACAAAATCATCCATAATTGATTTTGTAGAGGCTGTAACCAATGAAAACAGTGAGTATTTTATTCCTGTAGCTGACCGAATTGCAACTTTTGATAATGATGGCACACTTTGGAGTGAGCAACCCGCTTATTTTCAATTGTTCTTTGTCATCGATCGGATCAAAGAATTAGCACCACATCATCCCGAATGGAAAAACAAACAACCCTTTAAGGCCGTTTTGGAAAATGATATGAAAGAACTGTCTAAACATGGTGAACATGGTATATTAGAAATAGTAATGGCATCACATGCAGGCAACACCACTGAAGAATTTAAAGCGATTGTAAAAGAGTGGCTTGCAACGGCAAAACATCCGCGTTTCAATAGACCTTATACCGATTTGGTTTATCAACCAATGCTTGAGCTATTAGATTATTTGAGAGATAATGATTTTAAAGTTTATATTGTTTCTGGAGGTGGCATTGAATTTATGCGCCCCTGGGTTGAAGAAGTTTATGGGATACCTCGTGATCAGGTTGTGGGTAGCAGTATTAAGACAGAATTTGTAAACGAAGATGGAAACCCAATCATTAATAGATTAGCTGAAATTGATTTTATTGATGATAAAGATGGGAAACCTTTAGGTATAAACAAGTTTATTGGTCGTAAACCTGTTTTCGCTTCAGGAAATTCCGATGGCGATCTGCAAATGCTGCAATGGACTGCTTCAGGAGAAGGAAAAAGATTTATGCTTTATGTTCACCATACCGACTCCATCCGTGAGTGGGCGTACGACAGGGAGTCGCATATCGGCCGGTTAGATAAAGGGCTTGATGAAGCTAAAGAGAAAGGATGGGCAGTTATTGATATGAAAAACGATTGGAAAGTGATTTATCCATTTGAGAACCAATCAAAATAAATGTCCGGCAAGGAAGGTCTATTAAAATAATTTTTTAATGAGTTTTAAAGAAAACAAACATTCCTCATTCATAAATTTTCTTTTGCATTTACACCCAAAAACCGTAAATGAGCAAGCCTTAAAATACACTCGAACATTTGGTCTTGGCGGTATTAATGCTTTGCTGTTTATAATTTTAGCTTTTACAGGTTTACTTTTGCGTTTTAGCTATGTGCCAATACCTGAAAATGCCTACGATTCAATCACATCGTTACAAAATAATACGCTTTTTGGTTCTCTTTTAAGAAATATTCATCATTGGAGTGCAATGCTCATGGTAATAACTGCATTTTTACATTTATTAAGGGTGTTCTATTCACAATCTATTTTTTACGAAAGAAAAAAGAATTGGCACTATGGTTTAATTCTATTCGGTCTCGTATTATTTTTCAATTTTACCGGATATTTATTGCCATGGGATCAATTATCTTATTGGGCTGTAACCATAATGACCAATATTGTAGAATACATTCCGCTAATAGGCAGTTATTTAGCTAACATTATCAGAGGAGGAAAAATAGTTAATGAGAACACTCTATTAAATTTTTATAATTTTCATACAGCTTTATTACCCATCTTATTTGTATTTTTTATGGTCTTGCATTTTTGGTTGGTTCGTAAAGCCAAAGGAGTAACTGTTGCCAATAAAAATGAACAAAAAATGGTTAAGGTTTATCCCGGTTTGATATTAAAAGAAATTATCGTTGCCTTATTTTTAATTGCTTTAATTATTCTATTTGCAATATTTTTTGATGCACCTATGCTCGATAAAGCAAACCCTTTGATAAGTCCTAATCCGAGTAAAGCACCATGGTATTTTATGGGTGTTCAGGAATTATTGATTCATTTACATCCTATTCTTGTAACTTTTGTGATACCGTTAAGTTTAATGACTTTTTTGTTTTACACTCCCTATATTAAAATTGATAAAGAAAAAATAGGTTCCTGGTTTTACAGTCAAAAGGGGGGGGAAATTATTATTTTATCAATTATCTTTTCAACACTCTTAACATCGGCACTAATCATCATTTTCGAATATTGGTTTAAATTTAACCAACTAAATATTCATTTATTTATAAGTAGCGGTATTATACCTTTATTATTTTATTTAGTGCCTGCATTGGGCTTCTTGTTTTATTTAAAAGCTATTCTAAAAGCTGATAAAGTTGAGATTATCATTGCAATAATGACTATTATTTTTACTTCTTATATAATGATGAGTATTGTTGGTGTTTGGTTTAGAGGTGAGTCTATGAATTTGACTTTTTGTAACTAATTAGTATTAAATTAACGATGAAAATATCTTAACTGGGGAATATGGGAAATCGGGAAATAAGGGAAATAAGGAAATAGGGAAATAGGGGAAATAAGGGAAATAAGCGAAATAGAGGAAATAGGGGAAATAGGGGAAATCCATACGGACGCCCTGCGGTTGTAAGGTAAATAGGGATTTAGCCTTTTTACTTTAGCCTTTAGCCTTTTCACTTTAACTCCCCCCTATAACCGAAGGGCATCCGTATGGATACCATTTTTAAAATCTATACTCAATCCCGATAGCTATCGGGAATAGGAATTGATTAATAAACTGATTAGTTACGATTTTAAAAAAAATGAGAAAGAAAATAAACAGACGAAATTTTATAAAAAAAGCTATTCTAACTGTTATAAGCTTAGAAATTGCTTATTTAATTTTTGATGTATTTAAAAACAAAGCTTCAAAAAAGCAAAATAAAGATTTATTTTCAGCAGGAAAAATAAATGCTTTTGAAAAAAATAAAATGTATCCATTTAATTCCGGTAAATTCTACTTGTCGGTATTTGATGATGGAGGGATGCTGGCAATATCAATAAAATGTACTCATTTAGGATGCATAGTTCAAGCTAACGACAAAGGCTTTGATTGCCCTTGTCACGCATCTACATTTGATAAGCATGGCGAAGTCTTATCGCCACCGGCTACAAGAGCATTAGATATTTTTTCGATTACTTTTGAAAACGGTGAGATATTAGTTGATATCAATAATCCTATCAGAAGAAAGGGATTCGATAAATCTCAGTTAACCTATGTTTAAATGATAGATCAAAAAAAATACAATACTGTAAGAGTCATTATTACAGTTATAATATTGCTATTATTGCCGGCTTATATTATAAAACAAGCATATTTTACGGACAAAACCAATATTACGGAAAAAACTCCCGAATATGTTGGACGAAATACTTGTATAGAATGCCATGAGGCCGAATATAACGATTGGAAAGGTTCTGACCATGATTTAGCTATGGATTATGCTACCGACAGCACTGTATTAGGTGATTTTAACAATGCAACTTTAATAAGAAATAATCAAACACATAAATTCTACAAAAAAGGCAATAAATTTTTCGTTTATACCGATGGCGAAGACGGTAAAATGCATGAATACGAGGTGAAATATGTCTTTGGATATTCACCGCTACAACAATATTTAGTAGAATTTGAAGGCGGACGATTACAAACCTTAGCTTTAACATGGAACACTATTGAAAAGAATTGGTATTATATGCCGGATGCTGTTTATCGGGACGAAGATGTTGACCACACCAACTGGTTGCATTGGACTAATCAGGCTCAAAACTGGAATTCAATGTGTGCCGATTGTCATTCAACAAATTTGAAAAAAGGATATGATCCTCACACTGACACATACCATACTACCTGGTTTGAAATTAATGTTAGCTGCGAGGCTTGTCATGGACCTGCATCAGAGCATTTGGCTTGGGCAGATTTACCTGAATATGCTCGTAAAGACATCAAGAATACGGGTTTGGTTATTCAAACAAGCGGAATAGACAATAAGCAATATGTTGATAATTGTGCTCGTTGCCATTCCCGACGAAACACTTTGAGTGACTTTAATCCGTATACCAAAAATATTTATAACCATATGATTCCTTTATTGCCCATTGAACCTAATTATTATATCGATGGTCAAATAAAAAACGAAGATTATGTTTATGGATCGTTTACGCATAGCAGAATGTTTATGAACGATGTTAAATGTAACGATTGTCATAACGTACATTCCGGAAAACTTCTTTTTGAGGATAATGCACTTTGTTTACAATGCCATAAGGCAGATGATTACGATACAAAATCACATACATTTCATAAAGGTTTTGGTGAAAGCGGTGAAGCTGTAATTTCTGATGCAGGTATTAAATTTGAAGTTGGTTCGGGAACACTATGTATCAATTGCCACATGCACGGACAAAATTATATGGGAGTTGATTATCGGAGAGACCACAGTTTTAGAATACCCCGGCCGGACTTGTCAATCAAAAACGGAACTCCTAATGCTTGTATTCAATGCCACAAAGATTCAAGCAATCAGTGGGCACAATCATACATTGAAAAATGGTTTGGAACAAGTCGTCCATATCAATTTGGAGAAGCATTCTCAGCAGCTAATAATGTAGACAAAAATGCAGATCACAGATTAAAAAGAATAATTAAAGACGAGTTATATCCTACAAGTATCAGAAGTGCAGCAATTAATTATTTAAACACCGGATTTGAATCGAATAACGATGAAGTAATAAACCAATCTTTACAAAACATAGAACCTTCTATCAGAATTTCTGCAATTAGAAGATTAGACATTAATTCACAAAAAGTTTTTGATAAATTACTATTGCTGCTTTATGATGAAACAAAAGCAGTAAGAATTGAAACTGCTTACAAACTCTCTAATTTGAGTTCCGGACAAATTCCTCAGAGATACAAAGCTGCCTATCAAAAAGCGCTTGATGAATATGTTGCCATGCTGCAATATAACTCTGATTTTCCTACCGAAAAATATAATCTTGGCAACTTTTATTATAAGCAAAAAGACTATGAAAAAGCTGAAAAATATTATTTAAAAGCCATAAAGCAAGACAATGAATTGATTGTTGCTAAAATCAATCTGGCTCATTTGTATAGTGCCATGGGACAACCGTTAAAAGCTGAGAAAATATTGGAAAAATATATTGTAGAAAATCCAGACGATGCTGTTTCATTATATAATTACGGCTTAATATTATCGGAGAACAAAAAGTATAAAAAATCACTTGAATATTTGATTAGAGCAAGCGAACAAATGCCTGACAATTCAAGGGTAGATTACAATATTGCAATGCTTTACGATTTTTTTGGAGATAAAGATAATGCTGAAAAATACTTAAAAAAAGCTATTGATAAAGATAATTTGAACATTACTAATTACTCTATCCTTCTTAACTTTTATATTAAAAATAATTATATAGAAAAAGCCGGTAAATTAATTAAAACAATGACCGTTAAGTTCCCTGATAATGAAGATATAAAAAAGATACAACTGATGAGATAAATATAAAATTTTTGATCAAGAAGAAGAATATTTTATAAATTGAATTAATTTTATCACAGGTTTGTGAAGTACCTGATCTTTAAAATTTATATGTTTTTAACTAATGAGACCAATAATTAAAATATTAGTACTGCTCATTCTTATATGCTTTGGCAATTTCAAGAATTGCACCCTTACAGCCCAGAATATCCAGCCCGATACGCTAATCGAGAAGATTGAAAAATTGGGGAATTATTTATTGTTTCGCAATCATGATACAAATTATATTAAAAATCATGGAGATAGATTTGCACTGAAGATTGTTGCTGTAAGTAAATCCAATTATTTCAGTATCAGGGACCGGAAGCAAAGCACCAACCTCAGGTACCGCCCGGAACTAGGTATTAATTTCGGTTTAGGATTTTCATACAAATGGTTGGCGCTTGACATCACCTTTAACGTTGGACTCCGTGAAGATAAAAAATTTACTGACAGTAAGGCTTTTGATTTCCAGTGCAGGATATTCAGTAGTAAACAATATATAGAAGGGACACTACAATATTATTACGGCTATCAGATGGATCATACCTCCGGGCTTAATACCGACATACAGGAAATATCAAAAATACGGGAGGATATCCGGACCATCCATTTAGGCTTACAATACCTGTATGCTTACAACTATGGCAGATTCTCCCTTAAAGCACCCTTTGTATTTAATGAGATCCAGCGCAAAAGTGCCGGAAGTATGATCATTGGGGCAAGCTTTTCATTCTTCATCATGGATGCTGACTCTTCCGTTGTGCCACCTGAGGTAATGGACCAATTCGACAAAAAGCTTTATCTCAGAGATTTTAATGTCCTCAGCCTGGGATTAAACCTTGGATATATGTACAGTCTGGTTTACAGGGAACATTTTTTCCTTTCAGCAGGGTTGATACCTGCAATAAGCTATATAGCCGGTGACTATTTAACAATATCGAGAAACACTTTAACATCCAATATCTCTTTTAAAGTTAAAACCATTGGAGCTATCGGCTATAACGGCAGAAGAATTTTTACAGGTTTCCTGTTTTTAAGAGATACATTTTCTGCCCGCATTGATAAAAAACTAAGTATGCAAATCGGACATGGGAAGTTAAGCTTTTTTGTCGGATACAGGTTTGGGAAATAGCTGGATGCTTGATATTGGATGCTGGTATAGAGGATTACTGCCTACTTACTGCTTACTTTTATTACTGCTTACTTTTATTACTCCTTACTCCTTACTGCCTACTAATTCCTAATAACCAATGACCACAACGATGATCTTTACATCACTCATTACTTCTATTCTTACTCTTGCCTGCACCGATAGGTATTTCTGCATAAAGGTATAAAGAACTGTTCACTCCCTTGGAATTTCCATCTTTAATAATATCCACAAGTCCATAGTAGTAACGGATACCAATATTCATTCCGAGTCCTTTTTTCAGTTTATATCCTAAACCGGCAATAACACCAGCATCAAGCCTTTTGTATTGGTCTCTGATATCAAGCTTATAAACCAGATCATCCTTATCTTTTATTTCATTGATAAATAAATCTGTTGCTTTATACCTGAGGGAAAACATAAATCCGGCATCAACATATATCCGGTTTTTAAACCTGTGTTTTATTTCGAGGGGAACATTAAAATAATTAATCTTTCTATCTACCCTTCCTCCTTGCATTAAAGTATCAAGGTTGGCATCTCCGAGTGAATAAACAGGTATATTGGATGACCCCATATTCGACTTTACCAGCACACCTGTATATAAATACCAGTTCTTTTTTAATAGAAAATCAAAATAAAATCCCAGATTGAAGTTATTCAGTCCTTTGGCTTCATCCAATCCAATGATATTTGTTCTGTTAAATCCCCCGGTTAATCCGAATTCAATTTCACCTGTATTCAGCTTATCTCCCAATAATATAGAAATTAATATCTGCGACCTTGTATTAAATGAGAAAGTCAGGCTCAGAATAATTAATAGGGCTGCTGTTAGAACATGTTTAAATTTCATAATTTATTTTTTTTGAATACTTCTGCAAAGTTAATATAAAAAATGCGAAGTACGAAATAGTATATTCTTTGACATCCGTATTTTCCAAGATTTATTACTAATTTTTAAACTCATGCATGGTTTTTATATAATAAAACAACAATCAGGTTATTTGTGTAAATAATAACGCAGCAAAGCTGCAAACAAATTAGCTTAAGTGATAGTTAAAAAGTCGGCAGTCCTCAGTCGGCAGTCAGCAGTCGACAGTAGGCGATTAATAGGCTGAAGACTGAAGACTAATAATTCAATTTAAGTTTTTAAAATTATTTTTTTTTAACTTTATCTCTAAATCGGTTGATTAAACCTTATATAATATGATGATGGTAAAATTTGTGAATTATTCAGGTTTGTTTGTCCACAGAATTTTTTACATTTGTTTATTAATTTATGTTTATTATGATACAATGTAAGATAACATTACAAACTCTTTTTATATTCATCATTTCTTTTTTTAGTGCTACATCTCAAACAGCACAATCTGAGTATCAGTTTGAAGAAACCATAAACCTGATTGAATTTGTTGAATCGGCAGCAAAGGTTTTTTCACAAAAAGGAACAGAGTCTTTCGCAAAGTTTAGCGATAAGGGAAGCAAATGGTTTAAAGGAAACAAGTACCTCTTTATTTATGATCTTGAAGGCAAATGTATTTTTCATCCCATTGAGAAAGAGTTTGTCGGTAAAAACATGATTGATATGTGCGATATGAATGGTAAGCCAGTGATTCGTTTTATTATTAACATTGCTTCCGACACCCTGAAACCTAAAGGCTGGGTTCATTATTTATGGGCAGAAAGCGACGAGATTTTTCCTTTTTGGAAAAGTGCCTATATTGTTCGTGTTGAGGATCCGCAGGGGAAACCGTATGCCATAGGAAGTGGAACCTACGATATTCGAACTGAAAGAAAATTTATAGTTGATATTGTTGATTCCGCAGCACATCTTATTGAAAAAGAAGGAAAGGCTGCTTATGAAAAACTTATTGATAAATCCAGTATTTTTTATTTTTCCGATGTTTATATGTTTGTAATCTCCTTTGATGGAAAAGCTATTGTTGATCCTGCATTTCCCGGTATTAAAGAAAGGAATTTGATTGGTTTTCAGGATGCGATAGGAAAATATGTTGTAAAAGAGATAATTGATAAGCTCAAAGATAAGAACAAAGCATTTCTCCTTTATTTATGGCCCCGACCCGGACAAACAAAACTTTCAAAAAAGACACTTTATATACGAAAAGTTAAAGTTGGAAAAGAAAATGTAATTGTAGGCTCAGGCTTGTTTATTGTGGACCCAATCTGGAAATAAATTTAATTGTCTCAATATGATTGCTAAACCGGAAAATCTCATTTATGGCGTTGACGACAAACCCCCTTTTGCTGTATCGTTTTTACTTGGTTTGCAGCATGTATTCACAATGTTCAGTACACTTGTTTTACCGGTAATTATCGCCAGGGAGATAGGAGTAAATTTTGCAGTATTGCAGAGTTTTGTTTGTTTCTCAATGATTGCAGCCGGAACCGGAACAATTATTCAGGGAATAAAAAAGGGGATAATTGGTTCGGGATATCTTTGTCCCAATCTTTGTGGTCCTTCATATATGTCGATTTCATTACAGGCAGCATGGCTTGGAGGATTACCGCTGATGCATGGAATGACCATGTTGGCGGGCGTTTTTGAGTGCATCCTATCAAGAGTTGTTCACAAGTTGAAGAAGCTGTTTCCAATTGAAATATCAGGTCTCGTTGTTCTGATGGTTGCTATCTTATTGATCCCGCTGGGGTCTTCAAAATTTGTAGGAATTGAATATGCCGGTGATGCCATCAATACTAAAAAACTACTAATAGCAAGCATTACCCTGTTTACGATGATTGGATTGAATATATGGAGCAAAGGTAAGCTAAAACTCTACTGTGTGCTTATAGGAATGTGTTTAGGTTACATATTATCCTATTTATTCGGAGTTCTTTCCGTATCCGATTTAAATACATTGGCCGATGCTTCGTGGTTTGCATTGCCCGGTAAAGGTGTTGAACATTTTAAATTTGCAATCGACTGGACACTGGTATTTCCTTTCCTGATTGTTTCGTTATGTGCCAGTTTAAAGACCTTCGGGAATTTGACTACTTGTCAGAAAATAAACAACAAGAACTGGAAAGAAACAGACATGAAAAACATTGGTAATGGATTGTTTGCAGATGGTATCAGTGTGACTTTAAGCGGACTATTGGGTGGCATGGCTGTCGATACCTCGGCAAGCAATGTGGGTTTATCAGTAGCCACTTCTGCAACTAGCAGGCGAATTGCTTATTATGCAGGTGGAATTTTTATTTGCCTTGCTTTTATGCCTAAATTTACAACTATTTTTAGCATCATGCCCGGCCCCGTAATGGGCGCAATCGTGATTTTTGTAACTTGCTTTATGGTAATCTCCGGCATTCAGATATTGGTATCCAGCAAAATGAATGTAAGAAAAACATTTATAATCGGAATTTCATTTGTGTTCGGTCTTAGCGCCATCATTCTTCCAGACCTTTATTCAAATGTTCCATCCTGGCTAAGCCCGGTTTTTGCGTCTTCACTAACTCTCTCAACAGTACTTGCTATTATTTTAAATCAGTTGTTCAACATTGGGGCTCCAAAAGAATCAGAACTCACAAAAACAAGCAATGTTCAAAAATGATTCGCAAGTTTATCCTGTTGAATAGTCGCTTTGCAAATTTTACAGGGTTTATTTGATGTTTGTAATTTGATATTTGTAATTTCCATTTTATCTGGGTTAAGTCTATGTTTAGACTTCTTAAAACTAAGAAAAAACACCACAGAATATTGAACATTTTTTAATGAATAGAACACGGATGACACGGATTATCACAGATAGAAAAAATATAAAAGGTGAATCCAACCATTTTGGTATAAGAATTGTCAACTTATACTAAAAGCGGGATAAATTGATACATTTTAAAAATAGAACTGTTTGTAGTCAACAGTCCATAGTCGGCAGTCAGTAGTCGGCAATCGGCAGTCAGAAGTCGACAGTAGGCGATTAATAGACTGAAGACTGAGGACCGGGGACTGAAGACTGGGAACTGAAGACTGAGGACTGAAGATTTAAGACTGGGGACTGATAATATATGCGAACTAAAAGGCTTCAGCAAAGCCAAAAATAACTGAACAAACACCATCTTTTCCGTATGCAAAATCCAGTCTCAGGTTTGTATTATTCTCACTATCAACCCTAATTCTTAAACCCACACCTCCAGCATAATATAAGTCTTTGAAAGTAAGGTATTCATAATCTGGATAAACTCTTCCTGCACCGAAAAAAGCTGCAAGGCCGAATATTTTCCAAACGGGCATTCGGTAAGCAATCTGGCTGTCTATTAATAGTTTATCGCGAACAGCACCTTTGTAATAACCACGCATTCTGTCACTTCCACCCATTAAAGACAGATGGAAATAGGGTACATTGCCATAATGATAATCATTCGCGATCTGGAATGCAATGACATGTTTAAGCCAGGGATTGAAATATTTCCTGAAATCAATTTTTATGGAATTGAAAATAAAATCTGATCCGGTAAATTTTTGAAATGTAGAATAGGATGCCAGGAAAAAAACACCTTTTGACGCATTATACCGGTTGTCTCTGCTATCATAAATAATTGACGGCCCAAAACCGGATATAATACCTCCATTGGCTCCCGTAATGTTATTAATTATAAGAAAACTGCTATCCTCTTTCTCAATATCCCAGTAATTGGCAAAATCATAATTGATACCTACATAGAAGTTTTCTTTGGCTTCATGTAAGGCATTGAATTTTATTAACCATTCTGAAACTATCGTTAACTCAACATTATCTATACTAACATCATTTCCAATACCTAATATGTACTCAGGGAATTGTTTTACACCGAATCCTGTAATAATATAATATTGACCTTTACCGAAATTAAAAACTGTACCTCCGCCCATCGACATATATCCATTGGTTGAAACAGTGATACTACCAACTACTTTTGAGGGTTGGGAAATTGTATCTTCTTTTGACAGACGAAAGAGATTAAATTTGGAAAGTCCGAATAATGTGCCCGTTTCCTGTGTATAAGTAACAAACGGTACAGGAATGATTTTAAAAAGACGTTCCGCTTTAGCATTAAAGCGATCAAAAGATGATTTTAAGGTGTCTTGTTGCTTTGTACTTTGAGATATCTGTGTTTGAGAAAAGGCATAAACATTTATTAAAAAAAATAGTACTATATAAATCAATTTATGATCAATGAATTTTTTCATAAAACAAAGTTAAAAACATTTTAGTTTATATAGGTTTTTAATTGATTATTCGGTCCATGTATTTTATCAATAATTTCTTCAAATATAACAAATATTAAAAATACTATCTTTCAAATATATTAAAAATTCAATATTCACGGTATTGCAAAAACGGATTTTAAAATAAAATAGAACCTTCAGTTATTTACTAACTGCTTAATAAAATATATTTCCAAAAATGATATGTTTTTAATTTTTATTCTATATTTGCCACTTAAAATGAAATTGAAACTTGACAGGCATTATTTTGCAAGCTGCTTTTATACTGCCTCTTATTAAAAATGTGAAGTTTTTTTTATAAGAAGCAGTTATGCCGACCTGTCCGCCATACTACTTTGGCAGGCGGGTAGGAACAACAACTTAAAATTGGTATTCCGAGCTATCGGAATCATTCCGTATCGGTATAAAATATTTACCAATAGAAAAACAATTAAAAATACACTTATCATAATACAAAAAAACTACGGCAATTTATGCTGATCTAAACAAAAGGAGTATCGAAAATTTTAAAGCCAATAGATGACCTTAACATTAAGATTACAAATACAAAAGCTATTTCCAAAATAAACAGTAAATTCAATTTTAACTAATCTAAATTTAAGAAAAATGAATATAAGAAAAATTTTTCTATTGTTAGGGGCTGTATTCGCTCTATCTATTTCATGCAACCAATCAAATCAAAACTCAAACGAAGATGATAAGGACACCAAAAACCCTGTAATTAAAGGCTTGGGCTTAACTGAACAGGAAGTAATTGACAGTTGGGTGTACACTTTAGCCCGCTACCTTGTAATACGACAAGAGCATATTGACATGGCCGAAGAAGGTGTGGATTATAATGTGATTAAATATAACGAGCTGGGCAAGGCCGAATTTGTGAATCCCAATCTGGATGTGGCCTATCTGGAGGCCTGGTTTGCAGTAGACGAAAATACGCCGGTTATTCTTGAAATTCCAAAAATTGAAGGCAGGTATTACACCGCACAAATTGTGGATGAATGGGCGGAAATACTTCACAACATCAATGAGCGTAATTTTCCCGATCACCCTTATGGTAAATATGCCATTTGTTTAAAAGGCTCAAACCCTGAAATCCCTGAAGGTGCTTTACGTATTGATATCCCATCGAAAAAGGCCAAAATGCTTGCTCGTGTTGAAAGACAAGGTGATGATGAGGGAGCTGTGGCCTTGCAAAGGGCTTTTAAGATTATAAAAGCAGGGGAGCCGAAGATAGAAAAAGCAATTGAAATCCCAATGTTCTCAAACAAGGATCTTATTATGGTTGATATGTTTAAAAAACCTATGGTTGTACAAGTTTTGAAAAGTGCTCCCGATGCAGTTGGGAATTCAGATGAATTGCAAAAGAAAGTATTTGCCATTGCTGATTTTGTGGAAAAAAGTGATGAGAACATAAATTCTATTGATGAAATAATCAAGATAAAAGCAATACCTTCTTTTTTAAACAGCATAAAAAACTTTGGGACAAAAAAAGGCGGTTGGAGTACTGTTGCAGAAGAAGTAATGGATGGTTTTAAAGAAAACTTTTTACAACGAACAATTACAAATTATGCCGGCATTTGGGCAAATACAAGTAGAGAGGCAATTTATTATTTAGGTTTAAAAGATTCAAATGGCGATGATTTGAACGGTGATAATACTTATGTGTTGCATTTCAATAAAGAAGACCTGCCAATAGAACATGTAAATGCATATTGGTCTCTAACTATGCTAAGTTTGCCCGATTATCGTGTAATACCTAATAAACTTAATAAATATAATTTGAATAACATTTCTGAATTTGAGTATGCTGATGATGGTTCATTAAAACTATTTCTTGCAGCTGAGTTGCCACAAAGTGTACCAGAGTCAAATTGGTTGCCAGTAGCAAAAGGGAAATCATTTGCGATGACATTACGTCTTTACGTCCCAAAAGATGATGCACTTACTTATCAATATTATGTGCCTGCAATTCAAAAAATAAATTAATACACTATCAATTATGAAAAATTTAATTTTAGCTTTAAGCCTGCTTACAGCATTTGTCTTGTTTAGTTGTAATCAAACAACTACGACTGAAACAAATAGTTCAGATCAAACAAAAGTTCAAACAAGAATAGGGGAGCTTGAGTTCTCCCATGCATTTGAACATGGTTATCCAACCGATGAAACCGTAAAAATGCTTTACGATGAAATGGATTTTCAACGTGCTTGTCAGGCATATATATGGGGGCTTCCCTTTGTATCTATTGCCGAATGGCAAAATGAACATAGAGAGGTTTTTGGTACAGGCGAAGGTGATTTTGTAATTTTTACCTCCTACAAGGATAAACTGGGAATTCTGACTGCAAATGCAACAACTCCTTATGTTTTTTCTTTGGCGAATCTGGCTCAGACCGGTCCACTTGTTTTGGAGCTTCAGCCCGGACTAAACGCAGGTGGTATAAGCAATTTCTGGCAGTTAAATATTATGGATGTGGGTGCCATGGGACCAGACCAATGCAAGGGAGGTAAATACCTTATTGTTCCTCCAGATAGTGATATGCCGGACGTTAATGGTTATTTTATGGTTCGTATGCCATCGCAAAATTTTGGATTAGGTCTTCGTGCGCTCGATCCAGACTATGAAAAAGGCTTAGCTTGGATTCGTAGCCTGAAACTTTACCCATATGCGGAAAGAAATAATCCTCCGGAAACCAAATTTATTGATGCGAACAATCGGGAATGGAGCCATGTGCAGCCAAGAGGAATGGCTTACTGGGAAAGATTGTCTGACATTATTAACAATGAAGTAGTTCAGGAGCACGATCGCGTAATGATGGCTATGCTTAAGCCTTTGGGCATTGAAAAAGGCAAGCCATTTAATCCTGATGAACGCCAAAAAAAGATATTGACAGAAGCTGCAATGATGGGTGAAGCAATGGCAAAAGCCAATACCTTTGAAAAACGATTTAAGGATGTATATTATCGCGCTGAAACGCATTGGAAATATGTTATGATCTGGCACTGGACACACGAAACCGAATTTTATCACCAAATAGATGAAATGGCTGCATATACCTATGAAGCTATAGGAACAAATCAGGCAATGGCTACTGAAATTCCAGGGGTTGGTCAGGCTTACCTTGGTGCTTATAAAGATAGTGAAGGAAACTGGCTGGATGGTAGCAATAACTACAAACTGCATATTCCTCCAAATCCACCGGCAAAACAGTTTTGGTCTATCACACTTTATGATGTAGATACACGCTGTTTGATTAACAACGAACAACAAATAGCCGATCGTTCATCAAGAATGGATTTACTGACCAATGAAGATGGTTCGGTTGATTTGTATTTTGGACCGGAAGCACCGGAAGGCAAAGAACAAAACTGGATACCTACGGTTCCAGATCAAGGATTTTTTGCTTACTTGCGATTGTATGCACCTCTTGAACCTTATTTTGATAGAAGCTGGGAATTACCGGATATAGAGAAGGTTGGCGAATGATTGCAACTAGCTTTTGTAGATATATAGGATTAATTCCGATTCTAGTATTTAAAATTAGATAATTAAGTAACATAACAATTGAAACAATGAAAAAATTAAAATTAATAACAAAAGTGATTACCCTTGTAGTAATCTTGTTATCAACGTTTGCATCGTGCAAACAAGAAGTAAAAGTAACAACCGAAGAGGCAAAAGCCATTGCCAAAGAAGCCTATATCTATGGTTTCCCTATGGTGGTGAATTACAAAACCATGTACATGTATGTGATTGATGAAAACTCGCCCGAATATAAAGGGCCGTTCAACTATTTAGCATGTGCAGCCAGAGTTTACACACCGGCAGACAAAGCAGTTGTTACCCCTAATTCAGATACTCCATATTGCATGTTTTGGGGTGATTTGCGCAGCGAATCACTTGTGCTCACTGTTCCTGAAATGGAAGAAGACCGTTTCTTCCAGGTACAACTCATTGATTTATATACGCACAATTTTGCCTATGTCAGCACGGTTGCTACCGGTAATAAGCCTGGAAATTACCTTATCACAAGTCCTGGTTGGAAAGGCGAAAAACCTGAAGGAATAACAGAAGTAATTCCGTGCGAAACACAATTTCTTTTTTCTGTTGTTCGCACCCAACTGTTCAATCCCGAAGACATAAAGAATGTGAAGGCTATTCAGGATGCTTACAGGTTTGAACCATTAAGTACATTTCTGGGAACAGAAACCCCTGCACCCCCGGCAAATATTACATTTCCCGAATGGAAAGAAGAAAGCCAGTTTAATGTTGGCGCTTTTGAATACATCAATTTTATGCTAAGCCTTGCAAGTATACATCTGGATGAAAAGGAATTGATGAAACGGTTTGCAAAAATCGGCTTGGGTACCGGCGACAAATTCGATATCAATAAATTCAGCCCGGAAGTTCAGGAAGCAATAGCCGAAGGGGTTAAAGAAGGGTTTGCCGAACTGGAAGCATTCATT
>JAUWSB010000059.1 GCA_030610255.1 Bacteroidota bacterium | reverse complement strand
TTACAATTCATTTAAAAAAATCATTAAAACAAGTTATGAAAAAAATGCTTGGTTTACCGAAGAAAATGTCAGTAATGCAATAACCTCAATTTGCGAAAGCTTAAAAGAAAAAAACATAAAAAAATGGATAGAGCCATATATTAAAAAGTTTAATAATAAAAAAATATCAAAAAGGGGAGGTGTTGTAATGGCGGGTAATATCCCTGTTGTTGGCTTTCACGACTTTTTATGTGTATTGATTTCGGGAAATACTTTTGTAGGGAAACTTTCATCGCAAGACCCGAAATTAGTGCCTGCTATTGCAGAAGTTATTATTGATATTGAACCTGAATTTAAAAATAAAATTGAATTTACTGATAAAGAATTAACCAATTTTGATATTATTATTGCAACAGGTAGTGATAATACTTCGCGTTATTTTGAATATTATTTTGGTAAATATCCTAATATAATACGCAAAAACAGAAATGGTGTGGCAGTGATTTCCGGCAATGAAACGCAGGATGAATTAAGACTGCTTGGACTGGATATTTTTACATATTTCGGTTTGGGCTGTCGTAATGTTTCAAAAATATTTGTTCCCAAAGCTTATTCGTTTGATAAGTTTTTTGAAGCAGTTAAAAGTTTTGAGAATGTTATTAACAATTATAAATACAGAAATAATTACGATTATTATAAATCCATTTATCTTATAAATAAAACAGCACATTTGGATAATGGTTTTTTAATGTTAAAAGAAGATAAAGGATTCAGTTCTCCGATTTCAGTTCTTTATTTTGAATATTATGATCACAAAACAGCTTTAAATAATTTATTAAAAATAAATGCTGATAAAATCCAGTGTCTAATTTCAAATGACAAAGAAATAAATTCCTGCATACCTTCAGGTACAAGCCAGTCACCGCAATTATGGGATTATGCCGATGGCATTGATACAATGGAGTTTTTGTTGGATGTTTAATATACAAGAAGTCAGGCTGGATAGCGGTTGTAAATTATTTTAAGGATTTTTTTTATTGTTCTTTTGGCTTGAAATATTCCGTTCAATTTTATGAACCTTTTTTCGCTTAAAATTTTCATTAAAATAACGATTTTGTCGCTCTTGCGAACTTAATTTTTCATACTTTTGTGCTTTTGCCATTTTGACCTCCTTTTGTGTTGAATTTTTAACTCATTTTCGGTCAATATATTTAGGCATTGCCATTATAACTAATAACTAATAACAGCTTAGGTATTATTAAAATATTAACTAATCGTTAAAATTTTGTTTTTTTAAACTGACACTGAACGTGAATGCGAAATTATTCTAACATAAATTGCTTAAAACCAATTAGAAATTTAATTCAACATTCGCAAAGTTTATGCGTTTAAGTATAACAAACTTTTACAAAGCAATAGTATTAAATATCAATTTATTTTTCAAACACAATTCAAACTATGTCAGAATTAAATACAGATATAAAAGGAATCTTCCCTACAAAAATTTCAAAAAAACAAGCCGGTGATACAGGAATGGCAATTGTTTTAATATTGTTATTACTCGGATTGTTCACAAAAAATATCATATTTTATAAAATTGCAATTCCTGTTTTGATAATAAACATGATTATTCCGATGTTTTATTATCTTTTTGCAATTTTATGGTTGGGGTTTTCACGATTATTGGGAATGGTTGTTTCAAATATATTATTAACAGTAATATATATAGTTATGGTAATACCTGTTAGTTTGATAAGAAAGATAATGGGGAAAGATACATTACAGTTACGTGAATTCAAAAAAGGAACAAATTCTGTTATGAAAGTAAGGGATTATACATTTAGTCCTGCTGATATTGAAAAACCTTTTTAATAAAATTAAATTATAAATATGGAATTTTTAAAAGATTTATGGGATTTTTTAAAAGTCAGGAAAAAGTTCTGGCTGCTCCCGCTTATTATTGTTCTTCTGTTATTTGGTGTACTAATCGTTTTAACAAGCGGTTCGGCAATAGCTCCATTTATTTATACATTATTTTAAACCCATATAATTATGCCTGATGCTATTTTAGGACTTTCAGCTTATTATCATGATAGTGCTGCTGCAATTCTTATTGATGGTGAAGTCATTGCAGCCGCCCATGAAGAAAGGTTTACCAGAAAAAAACACGATTTCTCATTTCCGGTTAATGCAGCCAGATATGTACTTGAAGAAACCGGAATTAAATATGAAGACCTGTCAACTGTTGTATTTTATGATAAACCTTATCTGAAATTTGAAAGACTTTTAGAAACCTATCATGCCTTTGCACCAAAAGGATTAACAAGTTTTCTTTCTGCAATCCCGGTCTGGATTAAGGAGAAGCTTTTTATGAAAAAAATGCTTAATGAAGAACTTGCAAAATTAGGTAAAGGAAAAATTCCTATACTTTTTCCCGAACACCATTTATCACATGCTGCAAGTGCCTTTTTCCCGTCGCCTTTTGAAGAAGCAGCAATTTTAACTATTGACGGAGTAGGAGAGTGGGCAACTACAACTATCGGGCATGGAAAAGGTAACAAAATTGAAATGTTAAGAGAATTGCACTTTCCACATTCCGTTGGTTTACTTTATTCGGCATTTACTTATTACACGGGTTTCAGGGTAAACAGTGGTGAATACAAACTTATGGGACTTGCTCCTTACGGCAATTCCGAATTACCTCAAACAAAAGATTTTAAAGAAAAAATCCTTAACGAACTCGTTGATGTCAGGGATGATGGTTCATTGCTTTTAAATATGAAATATTTCAATTATGCCACAGGTTTAAGAATGACCAACGACAAAAAATGGGAGAAACTTTTTGGTATTCCTCCCAGAAAAGGAGAGTCTGAAATAACACAGGAATATATGAATATGGCATTAGCCATACAACAGGTAACCGAAGAGATAGTTTTAAAATTAGCAAAAACCGCAAAGGAATTAACTAATAGTAAATATCTGACAATGGCAGGCGGAGTTGCATTAAACAGTGTTGCAAACGGTAAATTATTATCATCAGGTTTATTTGATGATATCTGGATACAACCCGCAGCAGGAGACGCGGGCGGTGCATTAGGAGCTGCGTATGCTGCATGGTATATCTGGAAAGGCAAAAAAAGAATAATAAATAATAAGCCTGATTCAATGAAAGGTGCCTATTTAGGACCTGAATTTACCGATAAGCAAATTCATAATGTCGCAACAAAATACAATTCAAAATATAAACATTATGATAGTTTTGATGAATTAATAAAAATTGTTGCAGAAAAAATATCAGAAGGAAGTGTTGTAGGTTGGTTTCAGGGCAGGATGGAGTATGGTCCGAGAGCACTTGGAAACAGAAGTATTCTCGGTGATGCACGCAACCCTGAAATGCAGAAAAAAATGAACCTTAAAATTAAATACAGGGAAGGATTCCGGCCTTTTGCACCTACAGTTTTAGAAGAAGATATTAAAAAATATTTTGTTTTGAATAAAACCTCACCTTATATGCTTCTGGTTATTCCTGTTAAGGAAGACAGAAGAAATCCTGTTCCTGAAGGTTATAATGATATGGAACTTTATAAAAGATTATATCATTTAAGGTCGGATGTGCCTGCAATTACTCACATTGACTATTCTGCACGAATACAAAGTGTTAACAAAAATACCAATCCGCGATACTGGAAACTTATTAATGAATTTAAGAACCAAACAGGTTACGGAGTAATTGTAAATACAAGTTTTAATGTTCGTGGCGAACCTATTGTTTGCACTCCCGACGATGCATACAGATGTTTTATGCGTACTGAAATGGATTATCTTGTTTTGGGTAATTATCTGTTTGACAAAAAAGAACAGAAAAAATTAAAAGAAAATTCCGACTGGAAGGAAGAGTTTAAGTTGGATTAAAAATTATTACTTTTTCCATCGTAATTCGGGATTTCTTATTTTAAAATTTATTATAAAGTTATCTACATTTATTAGTTAATAAATCTTCAAGTTCAATTAATTCATCACGCAAGCGGGCAGCTTCAATAAAATTTAATTCTTTGGCAGCTTTTTCAATTTCTTTTTTTGATTTGGCAATAGCTTGTTTTAATTGGTTGACAGTCATATATTTTATAACAGGATCAGCAGCTACGTTTATCTTTTCATTTTCAATATATGGAACAGGAATAATATTTTTTGAGTCAGCAACTGCTGTTTGACCAAGTATAGCTTCAGTTGATTTATTTATTGAAGAAGGAGTTATGTTGTGTTTAATATTATATGCAATTTGTTTTTCTCGTTTTCTGTCGGTTTCATCAATAGTTTTTTGCATTGAAGAAGTTATTTTATCAGCAAACATAATAACTTTGCTGTTGATATTACGTGCAGCTCTTCCTGCGGTTTGTGTTAGTGAGCGTTCAGAACGAAGAAAACCCTCTTTGTCAGCATCAAGTATTGCAACTAATGAAACTTCAGGTAAGTCTAATCCTTCTCTTAATAAATTTACTCCAACCAATACATCAAAAGCTCCAAGTCTAAGTTCTCTCATTATTTCAACTCTTTCAATTGTATCAACATCCGAATGAATGTATCGACATTTTATGTTGATATTTGACAGATATTTAGTTAATTCTTCAGCCATCCTTTTAGTTAAAGTTGTAACAAGTGCCCGTTCATTTTTATTTACTACTGTATTTATTTCTTCTAAAAGATCATCAATTTGATTAAGACTTGGCCTGACTTCAATTACAGGGTCAAGCAGGCCGGTTGGGCGTATTAATTGTTCTACCACAATTCCTTCCGATTTTTTTAATTCATAATCGGCAGGAGTGGCAGTAACATATATTGTTTGTCCTGTCATGGCTTCAAATTCATCAAATTTAAGAGGACGGTTGTCCATAGCTGAAGGAAGTCTGAAACCATATTCAACAAGATTTTGTTTTCGTGATCTGTCGCCACCATACATCGCCCTCACCTGTGGAATTGTAACATGGCTTTCATCAACTATTAATATAAAATCATCAGGAAAATAATCCAGTAAACAAAAAGGACGTGAACCGGGAAGCCGTCCGTCAAAATACCGTGAATAATTCTCAATACCAGAACAATAACCAAGTTCACGCATCATTTCAATATCATACGTAACCCTGTCTTCTAATCGTTTGGCTTCTAAATTCTTAGCGTTCTCTTTAAAATATGTAATTTGTTTTACAAGATCATCCTGAATTTCGTTCATTGATTTCTTCATTTTATCGTGTGAAGTAACAAAAATATTCGCCGGAAAAATAATAATACTGTCTAAATCCTCAATTTTTGTTCCGTTAACCGGATCAAATTTTTCTATGCTTTCAATTTCATCACCCCAGAAAAATATACGGAAGCAATAATCGGCATAAGCCGGAAAAACATCCACAGTATCGCCCTTCACTCTAAAGTTACCTCTGAAAAAATCAACTTCGATCCTTGAATACAAACTATTTACCAGCTTGTGCAAAAATTTATTTCTGCTAATCAAATCACCATTTTTTACTCTTATAACATTATCTGTAAAATCATCGGGATTGCCAATACCATAAATGCATGATACCGAGGATACAATAATTACATCTCTTCTGCCTGATAAAAGAGAAGATGTGGCATGTAATCTTAATTTTTCAATTTCATCGTTGATTGAAAGATCTTTTTCAATATAAGTATTGGTAACAGGAATATATGCTTCGGGTTGGTAGTAATCGTAATATGAAACAAAGTATTCAACTGCATTGTTTGGGAAAAATTGTCTGAATTCGCCGTATAACTGTGCTGCTAAAGTTTTATTATGGCTTAAAACCAATGCAGGCCTGTTAATTTGTTGTATAACATTTGCAATTGTGAAAGTTTTACCTGAGCCGGTTACACCGAGTAGAGTTTGAGTTTCATCACCACGATTTAATCCTTCAACGAGTTGCTTAATAGCTTCAGGCTGATCACCGGTAGGCTTAAATTCGGATGTAAGCTGAAAACTCATTTATTACTCATTTTAAAAAGTATTTCTTTTTCTTCTTTTGTCAGGTTTTCATAACCTGATTTTGATATTTTATCAAGGATTTCATCAATTTTCTTTTGATCAACTGCTTTACGTCTGTTGTATTCATCATCAGTAAGCGGTCTTTCGCTATAATATGATTTTGAATAATATTTTTTCGGTTTTTTATAAGTTTTAAAATAACCTGAGATTTTATTAAATTTAATAATGTTGTTTAAATCAAAACCCTTTTTTAGAAAATAGATGTATAAAAATCCCCATAAGGCTCCACCAAGATGGGCGATATGACCACCTGGGTTATCTCCCTGAATACTAAGAATATCTATGGCTACAAGAATTAAAGCAATATATTTTAACTTCATTCTGCCAAATAAAAAAAGTGTGATAGTATAATTCGGAACATAAACTGATATGGCTACAAGAATAGCTAATACCGATGCTGAAGCTCCAAGTGCAATCGAAATGTATACAGTACTGCTAAAGACAGGAAAGATATTGTAAGCCAATACATAAAACAATCCTCCTGCAATACCTCCCCAAATATAAGTTCCAAGTAATTTTTTACTGTTAAGATATTCCGAAAAGATTCTGCCTCCGAAATAAAGCACAAACATATTAAAGAAAATATGAAAGAAATTTACCTGTAAAAACATGTAAGTAAACAATGTCCATGGCTTTGAAAGAAGCAAATTTATATCTGAGGGAACTGCAAACCAATATACTATCGGTGAAATACCTAAATTGTTGGAAATTTCTGAATTTACCTGGAATAACCATAAAAACAGGTTGACAATATTAACAAAAACAAATACGGCAATATTTATAATTATCAATCTTGAAAGTACAGATTTTTGTCTGAAAAATGTTTTTATATTTTCTATTGGGTTGTTCTGATAGTACATTTGTAACTCAGTTTTTAAAATCCAAACTATAAAAAGCTGGAATATCCTTATGGACTGCTTTCAGTCGTATTTATGTGTTCAGTATTATAAATCTATTATTTCATCTTTCCAACATTGAATCCACTCCGAAAAGTCAACTAATCGAAATATCTTTGGGCAAAAGCCCGTATTTTTCATTATTTATCTTATCTCACCCCATATAAAATTTGTTAAAATACAATTCTACAGGATAGAAGTCCGCTGAAGCGGACTAAGGATTACTCTTTCATACTCCTCTAATTCACCACAATAAATTGTGGTGCTAATCTTATATTTATAAAGTATCCTGCATTTTCATATAGAATATTCAAATTTTAATTATTGATCATTTTGTATTTATTGTCTTTAGCCCAAAATAAATGGTTTTTCGGAGTGGACTCATCATTCCATCACCCCATTACTCCATTACTCCATCATCCTCCCTTTATATTCTTAATCATACACTAATGTTTATTGAATTGATTAGCTGCTTATTTTTTAGAATAATTTTAATTTTTTCTTCCAGTATATTATCAGGAAAAATCCGAATATCATTCCTCCCAGATGGGCAAAATGAGCAACATTGCTTCCCGTATCATAAAATCCTGAAACAAGTTCAATAATTCCATAAATAATAACAAAATATTTTGCTTTTATTGGAAAAGCAAAATAAATATAAATTAATGAATTAGGGAACATCATTCCAAATGCAAGTAGTATGCCAAAAACAGCACCTGAGGCTCCTATCACAACAGGAGCATTTAAAAAATCAATTTTATATTGCGAAATATAATCCATTGCAGTTTGTAATGCTCTATCAGGATTTACATTTATTAAACTATTATAATTTCTAACAAACTCGTTAAAATGATTTTGCATTTCATAAGATGAAATCCTGAAATTTGAAGAGTTCAGAAATGCCTGAAGCTCGGCATTTGACGGAGCTTCAGTAAAATTATTAATGGCTGATAATACAGGAGAAATCTCAAAATAAAACACAATATAATGAACAATTGCGGCACCTATTCCTGTTACCATATAGTAAATCAGGAAACGTTTTGGACCCCATACATTTTCAAGAACATTACCGAACATCCATAATGCAAACATATTAAAAAATATATGACCTATACTGCCATGCATAAACATATAAGTTATAAACTGATAAGGACTGAATTTTTCGGCAGCTAAATAGTGTAATCCAAGATAATTAATAAGGTCAATGTTAAAAGCATTTTGAAATGTAATTGTAGCAAGAAAAAAAATTACATTTATGATTAGAAGATTTTTAACTACCGGAGGCAGAAGACGAAATCCTCTGGGTCTGTATTGCTGTGCGTTCATTTAATTTATGTTTGACGTTGAAAGTTATATGTTATACGTTATATGTTATAAGTTATACGTTATAAGTTATAAGTTATACTATTATCCTGTAAAACTTTGCTAAAAAACAAAGTTATTTTGCAAATCCACAATTAGTAAGTGATTGATTCAACATTCAACACTCAACATTCAACATTCAACGACCAAAGGGAGTCCGTATGGATTTTCATTATTTCTACATATTTGACTTCGCAGTTTCAATGCTTTTATAAATTATAGCTATTAACTCTTCCGTTTCTTTCATAATTGGAGCTAATTTCTTTATATTTGGGATTAATGGTTTCCTTCCTATAATTTTTAAGCAAATTCGACTTTCTTTTAACTCTTTTAAAATTATTTTCAGTTTATGAACAAAATCTTTTCTTGATTCTGCACTTTGAGCTTCTCCATAATTTAATGCAGGCGAACTACTACTTCTAATTAATTGACCGGTTATATGAATTCCTAATTTTGAACTATCAATTTCATCAACTACATTACTTATTCTTATTGTAAAGTCAATAAATCTATCTTCTAAATCAATTTTTTTCATTTTTTACTTGTTTATTGATTATTGTATGTTGCTTATTGAATGTTTTTTTGCAAATCCACAATTAGTAAGCGATTGCTGAATAACATGTAACTTGCCATTTATGGCGCTATGAATAATGCAGGTTAGGACAATTTACCCGGAAATATTATTAGTAATCCTGACAAAATCGTCAACTCCAAGCTGTTCGGCTCTTTTGCTTAATAATTCCGTTAATGATTCTTTTTTATCAAAATTAAAAGATTTTAAAGCATTCCGTAAAGTTTTCCGACGTTGATTGAATCCGGCTTTTACAACTTTAAAAAATAATTTTTCATCGCAGTCAAGCTGATAAGTTGAATTACGATTTAAGCGAATAACACCCGATTTTACTTTCGGAGGAGGAATAAACACATTTTCACTGACTGTGAATAAGTATTCAATTTCGTAATAAGCTTGTAATAAAACGCTTAAAATCCCGTATTTTTTATTTCCCGGTGGAGAAGCAATTCGTTCTGCAACCTCTTTTTGTATCATGCAAACAACTTCCGGAATGTTGTTTTTATATTTTAGTATTTTGAAAAATATCTGAGAGGAAATATTATATGGGAAATTACCGAATATAACAAATGGTTCTGAAAACAGTTGGTCTAAATCATACTTTAAAAAATCAGCATGAATGATCCTGTTTTTGTATCCGGGAAATTCATTTTTTAAAAAATCAACCGATTTGCTGTCTGTTTCAATAAAAAACGGATTCAGTTTTTTATCATTTATCAGATATTTTGTAAGAACACCTTTTCCTGAACCAATTTCCAGAATATTAGAAAAATTTCCTGTTAAACTGTCAACTATTTTCCGGGCAATATTCTCGTCTTTCAAAAAATGCTGACCTAATGATTTTTTTGGTTTCATGAACATTCTTTTAAGGTGCTTAGGCGAAAAAGCTTATTAAGATGTTGTCTATATTAAATTTCTAATTGCTCTAATTAACCTAATTTCTAATTAAATCCCAAGTTCCAATTTATAATGTTCAGGCATTTATTTTAAGTTTTGGTTTTGGGGATTTTGATCATTTTTTAGGTCAATTAGTAATTAGATCAATTAGGTCAATTATTTTATTCCCCATAAAGGTTTTTATTTAGAACTCGATTTTAAATAAACATAGATACCTAAAGCGGATGTAAGGCATTATTGAATCTTTTTACTAAACAGCAATAGAAAGAGCTTGGGCAGAAGGGAAAGGTATTTCATACCCTTCTTCCTTTAAACCCTCTAAATGCAATTGAATAGCTTCTTTAATATTCTTTTTAGTTTCTTCAATTGTATCACCTAATGAAACGCATCCCTGTAAATCAGGAACATAAGCCCCGTAATGTCCTTGCTTGTTTTTTTCTATAATTATTAAATATTCCATAATTGTTTATTTTAAGCCAGCTTGTTTTAAAATACTATTTTCCAGTCCTTTGGGCAGATCATCTGATAGTCTGTGAATAGGTATTGTTACTAAGCCTCGTTTTTTATCATGTTTATATTGTCTATGACTTCCCTTTTGACGAACTATATACCATCCGTCTTTCTCAATTACTTCAATAATTTCTTTGACCTTCATTCAAATGGTTAATTTTTTATTTTATAGTTTCAATTACAAAAGTAAATATTTTTATTGATAATACGTTAAAAGGATTAAAACTTGTTTAATAAATAATGGAGATGCTTACATCTCCTCAACCTTATCTCCTCTCAATTTCCTGAAACGTTTCCGTGCTTCAACCGAAAATAAACTTCCGGGATAGTTCGTAAGTAAATCATGGTAAAGCTCCATAGCTTTTTGTGGATTATTTAAATATTTTTCTTGCAATTCGGCACGTTTAAAAATAGCATCATCACTAAGAATGTCAAAATAATACTGTTCGGATATTTGTTTCAGGAGACTGTCGGCTTCGGTAAATGATCCCCGTTTCATTTGTATCTCAGCTTTTTTAAATAAAACTTCATCATTTAAGGAATGATAACCAAAAATAAAATTAATTGAGTCAAGCACTTGTATAGCCAGATCATCTTTATTTTGATAGAAAAACATGTCGGCTTTGGCAAACAACTGCAATTCGGTAGTTGTGCTATCCATATTTGTATTGTCACTTATCAATAATGATAGTTCCATTGCATCGTTGGCTATCAGTTTTGAAGTTGCAGCTTTAAGGATATCCAACTGTGCTTTTGCCCATTCAAACTCACCGATATAATAGAACAGTTTTGCATTTTTAAATTTTGCCTCATGACCAATCGGCTCGTTCTTAAATGATTTCTCAACTTGCGAATAAAGCAAGGTTGCTTCCCATACATCTCCTGAAAACAATAAAATATCAGCAAGTTCTAATTTGCATTCTGCCAGTTGATACTTTGAAATATTTTTCATGAGTATGGTTTCATTAAGAAGATTTGCAGCTTCTTCAAGTTTATTCATATAAAATGCCTGCAAATGAGCTAATTCTCTTATTAGCGGAATCGTCCGTGGGTTTTCTCCAAATTCATTAATTGCAGCAAAATATTTTTTTTCAAGATTTAATATTTCTTTTTCGGTATAAACAAATTTTTCTATGGTCTTTAAAAATTCAGCATGGAGCAAACCAATCCTGCCGTCTAAATACAATGGATTATTCCTGCCTTTATTAATAATATAATTATATGCTTCAATTGCGATGTCATAATTTTTATTTGAGGCGCTTAATCCGGCTAATCCATATACTATTTTACCGTTTTCATTAAATCGCCTGTCAATTGATCTTGCCTGAATAAAAGCAAAATCAAAATCTTTTTGCTGAATTGACAGCCAGAGAAGCATTTCGGGATAAAATCTTTTTTCAGGAAATTTTTGTGTTCGGATTAATAATGATTTTCTTAAAGTTTCATCAATATTGCTTTCCGGTTCGTTGCTAATAATGGTTTGTAATTTATTTTGAACGGTTTTAATGGAATTTGCATCAAACTCAAGAAAATCAAGATATTCATTTATCATTGCCTGAAAATTTCCCGTACGGTAATATATCTGGGCAAGCTCCAGATTAAATGGATATGAATTATTTAACAGTTCCCTGCCTTTTTTGAAGGTTGCAATTGCCAGATTAAATTTATTCCTGTAAAGAAAAGTGTTAGCTGTTTGTAATATTTTCATTTTGTCGGGGGGGAGGCTGTTAATTGCTTTTGTAAATTGTTTATCTGCTAATTCATGTTTATTTGCCATTGAATAAACATGACCGAGGTCAATATTATACTTTGAATTTTTAAGGTTTCTTTTTATTTGTTTTTTTATGAGTTTTTCAGCTCTTTTATAATCGCCGAGCTCTATCAAACAATTTAAATAAAAAGTATAATAATTATGGCTTCGTGTTTTGTTATATAGTTTTTCAAATAATTCGGCGGCTTTTTCAAATTCTTTATTGCGATAATACTGATAAGCTAATTGTGAATCGTCACTTTTTTTACCGGGCTTTTGTTGATTTACAAAAGGGGGTCGGTTTACTTGGCTTATTATAGGTAAACTAAATGTTAAAGTTAACAGGAGAAATAATGAATTTAGAATGTAGATTTTAGATTTTAGAATGTAGAATTTAGAATTTAGATTTTTATTTGTCATTTTGATGTTTGATGTTTGATGTTTGACGTTTGATTTTATAACTCAATTCATTATACAGACTGA
>JAUWSB010000008.1 GCA_030610255.1 Bacteroidota bacterium | reverse complement strand
TTTATTCCTCTCTTTTTTTTCATATTAACATAGCATCAAGAACTCTGCTTATTCACCTCAACATTTTTGCTAAAGGAAAAACAAGTACTGCAAGTAATTTTCAAATTTCCGATACTTTAGAATTAAGTTCAGAAATTTCGAACAAAAAAAGGAAAAAGAAAAAAATGCTCCTGATGGCCTTTCAGAAAAAGATAGCGACAGTCAGGAATGAAAGCAAAAATTCGTCCTGCAATAAAGTTAATAATAACCCGTGAAATATTCAGGCTAAGAACACCCCTGATGAAGTAAGTGTTAACCGGTTTTATTTGATTGTTTTGTTATTCGCAGGATTTATACTTTTCATTTATTACAATTTCTCATATATTAAAACCATAAAAAATTAATGCTCTAAATGCTTTTTACGAACTTCGTACATAAAAATTGCAGGAATACAATATATTATGAATTATTTTCTTTGATATTTTTCCAACTGGGCTTGTTTTTACTTACTTTAAAGAAAATAATAGGAATTAATAAAAATACAGTCACACCAATTATCAGGAAAGCAATATATCCGATAATTGACCCGGTTCCTTCGTTCCGAATCGATTCAGGAGGGATGAAGCCAAATATAATTACAAAAAATGAAGCCAGCCATGCAATACCGGCAACAATCCACATTCCGATTTTTCCTCCCGGAATTTTATAATCTCTTTTGACATCGGCTTTTGAATATCTCAATTTTATTGCTGCTGCAAACATAAAAAGATACATAATAAGGTAAAGTTGTGCCGCAAGAGCACTCATCAGCCAAAATGCACTGCTTACTGAAGGCATAAATAATACTGCAATTGCCAGTAATGTTGAAAAGAAAGCTTGAACATAAAGAATTCCAACAGGCATGTTTTTTTTATTTCTTTTTTGCCATGTTCTTGGCAGATAACCTTCTTTTGCAACTTCAAGAAGACCTTTTGAAGGGCCTACCATCCATGTAACAGCCATTGTAAAAACTCCATAAGCTAAAAGAAAACACATAATAGGTGTTGCCCATTGAATATTAAACACCTTAAAGAAATCCTGGAATGCCTGCATAACTCCGGCACTTAAACTCAAATCCCGATCTGGAATTACTATTGCAATTGATAATGAAGCAACTACAGATAATACTATTATAATTACTGTAGCAATAAAAATTGCTTTTGGGTAATTCTTTTTGGGATTATTAACATCACGAATGTGAACAGCAGACATCTCCATACCTGCAATAGACATCAACATCCCTGCTAATAGCATAATTTGATTCAGGTTGCTAAAATCTGGAATTAAAGCATTCACCGAAAAATCAACAGATACAGGTTTGCCTAATGTTACATATAATACTCCGAGAACGATAATAATAATGCCGGGGACAATTGTACCGGAAATCACTCCCGATGAACTTAAAAAGGCTGATAGTTTCATACCTTTGAAGTTCAGAAAGGTCGATCCCCAGATACATACCCAGATTAGAATTACCACAAAGATTTTGTTTTGCGCTAAAGACGGTTCAAAAATAAATGCGATAGCAGAGGCTACAAATGCAAATGCTGCCGGGTACCATGGAAGATTTTCAACCCATTGCATAAAAATTGCTATAAAGCCGATTTTGGGTCCAAAGGCTTCTTTAACCCATAAATACACACCTCCTGCTTGTGGCCATCCTGAAGCTAATTCGGCTGAGACCAATGCCGAAGGAATAAAAAACACAAGCGATGCAAGTGAGAGATAAAAAACTAAAGAAAAATCGTACTCGGCTAAGGCTGGAAAATTTTTCAAAGACAATACTGCTGCTACATTGATCATTGCCAGTGTAAATACTCCGATAGTTGCTTTTTTGGATTTTATTTTATTCATTATAAATTAATTTAAGTTTATAATGTAGGTTTCAGGTTTCAAGTTCAAAGTTCAAAGTTTAAAATTTCATGCCTGCACGCCAAAGCTTTAGCAAAAAAGGGTTTAGATTTTATTAAACGATACACTTGAATCTTTAACTATTAAACAAATATATCTTTATTTTGAAACCCCGTATTCTTTTTTTATACCGTCATGTCCAAGAAAACCTTTCTGATGCAAGGGAATATCTTTTTGCGGTGGTAAATCAATGGCATCTTCCCATTCGCCAATAGACATCTGCATCAAGTCACTAGCCTGTTTGCCTGCAGGAATAACATTTTGAGCCAATGTTACGTAAGGAGCACATGTTAAAGCACATCCAACATGATTTTCAGGCACATATAAAAATTTAAAACCTGTAAATGATTCTTTGTAATTCAAATCCTGATCTTCTCCACAAAGAGCTACACTATTGGTAATCTTCTTTAAAGTATTCATCAAATAATTGTATACCTGGTCATAACTCCAGTCAGCAGGGCAACTATTGGCATCTTCAATAAAAAGATTAGCTCCGCTTGAACGATTTTCAAGAAATGTAAGAGCTATTGCTGACCAAACCCATAACGGACCTTTTTTTGTAAAATCTTTATTGGCACAAACCACATGAGCACCGGGCATTGGATTAAAACGTTGTTGGTCAACAGTACCAAAAAGCCGCTGAGTTGCATCCAATAAAGGAAAAACATTATACACCGGAATACTTTTTCCACTAGGCACTTTCTGTTCAAACAACAAATTACCATGAAGATTTTCAGCTACTGCAAGGTCCTTTCCCCAAACCGCACCATTAAGCCCACAAAATGAGGATGCTGTTAACATATTAATTCCGCCTATGTATGCATCGTTTGATTCACATCTATCGTACGAAACTATGCCTTCTGTAACCTCATCCAGATTTTCAACACTTACTTTACCTACCGAAAGTTTCAATGTTGAAATATATCCGTTTCCTGAAGTATTGGGGTTTAAATATCCCATACAAAAATCTTTTTCGCTTCCAACCGCACCATTTATTACTTTGGCAGCATCAAATTTGTAATTTCTTTTTGTTTTCATAATTTTGAATTATATAATTAATACTAGAGAGAAAATTGTTTATAAATTTCTCTGATCTTAAATTTATGCAATAAATATATAGATTTTTTAAACTTCTAATTCTTTAATTGTTTTTGAAATATTTAAACTTTTATATGATTGGAATCAGAATGAGAATTTACAAATATAATAATTCTCTTTTTCATGATGAAGAAATATGAGTATAATGTCAAAATCTTTCCTAATTCCTGTAATCAATATGATATTTTTCCAAAACAGTTTCCCATTCAGGGCTTTCAATTATCCAGATCAGCACTTCATCTATTCTTTTCAGCAGTTCATTGTCAGCAGTGGCAAAACTGAAATATTCCTTACAGTATGAACTTGGTATCACCTTTATCACTTCATCAAATTTATTAATATGTACATAATAATTCAAAATTGCTTCATCATAAACAAAAGCTTTGATAGAATCTTCATTCACTGCTGTCAACCCTTCTTCCACATTATTAAAACCGGTATATTGTATCCTGTAACGGTCAAGAAATTCAGCGGTACCTGTAACCGGAATACAGCCAACACTTATCTTTCTGAGATCATTAATGCTACTTATTTCCGATTTAAGCTTATTTACTGTCAGGTTGGATGATATGCTTGCTGTAAGACTGGATATCATGATTACAGCCGTAAACATCCATATCATGGAAAATATCCTTCCCAAAGGTGTTTTGGGCGCTTTGTCTCCATATCCTACTGTAGCCATGGTTACCACCGACCACCATATACCGTCGCCAATGCCTCTGATTCCTTTATGAAATTGTTTTGAATTATGTTTATATTCAGAAAGCCAGACAATAAAGCCAAATATCAGGATAATAAGAAAAAGGGATATAATAACTTTCAGAAATCCAAGAGAGAAAATATTGGAAATGACCAATACAAGGGTATTATGTTTTTCAGCTTTAGTAGCAAAAGCAAGGTTTGTAATATAAAATGGTTGTGTAAAGCCAAACTTCTTCATTCTGGAAGCAGTAACTATAAATGGAAAGATAGAAATATCAACATCGCCCTTTTCTACTACCTGCAATAATTCCTGAAGATCATATTCCTTGGTTGAATAGTCAATATTCAGGGAGTCAGCAATTTTATTCCAAAGATCAATGCATACCCCTGTGTATTGATTATTGTTTTTAATTATAAAAGGTGGTAATACCTGAAAGCCGACTTTTAATTCTTGATTTGCGGAATTAGCATTTAAAACAGGCAATAACAATAGAATGATTATCAGTTGTACAATATAGCGTTGAGTTTTCATATTTATTAATATTTAAGATTTGTTTATATTTCACAAATATACTTCTTTTGTAATAAATTTATACTTAACAGCAATGTATAGAACAAAAAAAGTTGATATAAGGAAATTTTTGCTATTAATAAATGAATTAATAATTTTGAATTATATAATCCAAAACTGATGAACTGGTTTTTATTCTGGATAATTATATATCTGTCGGTTATCTTAGTTTTAACAATCCGGCATGTTAAAATCTCAAATCTTGATAACTATCTTGTCAACGAAAGGAAGACAAGAACACTTCCATTGGTATTCACAGTTTTGGCAACATTTGTTGGTGGAGGAACTTCTATCGGCTTAATGGCAATGGGTTACGAATCAGGATTTGCAGCAGTCGGGATAGGGATTGCTTATGTAATCGGTTTTTTTATTTTATCAAAATTTGCTGAAAAAATCCGGAATTTCGGACTGACAAACAATATTTATTCATTTCCTCATTTTTTAAATCATAAATATACAAAGACGGAATCCCCTGTTTTTTCAAGGATTTTTTCATCCTCAGTAAGCGGAGTAAATATTTTTATCTTCTTTTTTCTTTTAGCTGCCCAGTTTGTTGGAATGGCTTCACTGCTGAAATTCTCATTTGATATTGGTTACCAAACTGCTGCAATAATTTCCTGTTTGGTGGTAATCGCTTATACTGCTTTGGCAGGATTATCCGGAGTTATCATAACCGATATGCTTCAATTTATCATAATTTTAATAATGATAATTCTGATATTCATCCCCGGAATATACAACGACACCAATGCTTTGACCTTACTATCCGAACTGCCAGACGAAATGCTGAACGGTACTTATTACGGATTGATTTTTTTGGTTGGTTTACCTTTGTTTTTAGCCCCTTCGGTAATGGTAAGAATGGACATCTGGCAAAGAGTACTGGCAGCCAAAAGCGGAAAAATTGCAAAAAAAGTAAGTATAATTTCAGGTTTGGGAATGCTTCCGTTTTATATTCTTTTCCCTTTAGTTGGAATGACAATACGGCTAACTTTAAAAGATGGAATTGAACCAAAAGATGTAGCTTATTTATTTCTGAACAGGCACAGTTCAGAATTTATACTTGGTTTTGCAGTTATCGGATTGTTGTCTGCACTGATGTCATCGGGCGACAGCTTTTTAAATTTAATTTCAATTTCTGCAATCAAGGATTTTATCGGCTGGCGTAAAAAAAATAAAAGTATCTCAAAAAAAAGAACATATTTGAATATCAGGTTGGCTACATTTGTTTTCGGATTTATTGCTCTTTTTATGTCTTTGGCATTTCCAAAAATCGTTGACCTGATGGTGGTTGGGTTGGCGACAATTGTAATTTTCGTACCAATAACTTTTTTAGCTTTGATAAAAAAAGATGTATATCAATACCGTTTCGCAGCAATTGCAAGCATTCTTTCGGGTTTTGCAGTAAATTTGATTTTTTTTATTTTTGGTATTGTTTCACCCGAAAATTTTGAAGCAAAATCTTCATTCATCCCGGCGTTTATTGTTGCACTTATAGTTTTGCTGTGTGGAATTTTTATTAAGAGAAGGAAATTGTTTGGGGTAAATAAATAAAAAAATTTATTGTGAAAAGATTAACAAAATGGAACTATCTGTTTTTTCTGACAAACATTTCATGAAAGAAGCACTTAAAGAGGCACAAAAAGCATTTGATGCTGATGAAGTGCCAATCGGTGCTGTAATAGTTTGTGGTAATCAAATTATTGCCAGGGCACATAATCTTAGCGAACGACTTAAAGATGCTACTGCCCATGCAGAAATGCAGGCATTTACAGCCGCATCAAATTTTCTTGGAAATAAATATCTTGATGAATGTACCTTGTATGTTACTCTTGAGCCGTGTATAATGTGTGCAAGTGCATGTTTATGGACACAGATAGACAAAATCGTTTACGGTGCTGATGATAAAGAAAAAGGATTTACCCGGATTAAACAACCAATAATTCATCCAAAAACAAAAGTATTTTCCGGACTTCTTGAAAAAGAATGCTCAGGAATTATTAAAGAATTTTTCAGGCAAAAAAGATAAACTAATCAGTTTATTAATTAATTCCTATTACATGACTTTGATGATAGATATGAAATGGTATCCATACGGATGCCCTTCGGTTATAGGGGAAATAAGGGTATAAAGGTATAAGGCTAAAGTGAAAAGGCTAAACCCTTATTTCCCATATTTCCCAATTCAATAAAAATATTTGTTAAGTCCGCCTAAGTGGATCATTGTTAATTTAATACTGATTATTTACAAAAAATTTTAACTCCTTAGCCTTACGACTGAAAGGAGTCCGTATGGAGCCTCAGCCTTAACCTTTAATAACTTTTAATCATATCACGAAGTTATATTATTTATTTCATTAGCTTTGCCTCTTTAAAAAAATCTAAACAATAACTCAAAACATCATGATAAAAAAAACATTTTTAATTGTATCATTTTTATTTGCCGGTCTGTTATTAAGTGCAGACCAAATCCCGGATTTGATAAAAAATTCAGGCAATACAAAAGATTATCCCAATTCAAATTTATTAACAATTTTTGACAGCACAAAAGTTGATGTTCAGGAAAGCGGCTTAAGTTATATTTACACTCATCAATTATATAAAATCCTTACTCCCAAAGGAGCATTGAGTAAAAGTGTTATCAAGTATGGTTATGACCCATTATCAGCTTATGCGGAAATTGAAAAAGTAATAATATACAGGGATAACGGCGAAACCGAAGAATTAGATGTAAATAATATTCTTGATTATCCTGCACCTGCCCGCGGAATTTACTGGGGCGCCAGAGAAAAAATGATTGAAGTCGGACGGCTTGAGCCTGGTGATGCCGTTGAAGTTTTTCTATTCAAAAAAGGTTTTACTTATGCCCTGCTTCAAGGTGATGAGGACGAACGATACATCCCACCGATGAGAGGTCATTTTTATGATATTGTTCCTTTTTGGAGCAGTGAGCCGATCCTCACAAAAGTTTATCAGGTAAAAATCCCGAAAGATAAATTGGTTCAATACGAATTTTATAATGGTGAAGTTGAATCATCGGCTGTTCTGATTGATGATAAAATGGTTTATACTTTCACTAAAAAAGATATTATGCCGTTCAAGCGCGAACCGGGAATGGTTGCATATTCAGACGTTGCTCCGAAACTGCTTATGTCAACCAGCCCCGACTGGAAAGCCAAATCGCTTTGGTTTTATGGTGTTAATGAAGATTTTGGAAGTTTTGAATCCACACCTGAAATTGATAAAAAAGTTGCAGAGATTTTACTTGGTGCAGGAAATGAAATGGACTCTATTTCAAGACTGACACATTGGGCAGCAGATGAAATACGCTATTCGGGAATTTCAATGGGTGAAGGAGAGGGCTATACGCTTCATACCGGAGATATGAATTTTACCGACCGCTGCGGCGTGTGTAAAGATAAAGCCGGTATGCTGATCACTCTGCTTCGTGCTGCCGGTTTTGAATCCTATCCTGCAATGACAATGGCCGGCTCAAGAATAGATTATATCCCTGCCGATCAGTTTAATCACTGTGTTACACTCGTAAAACTTTCAAACGGCGAATATAAACTGCTTGACCCAACATGGGTGCCTCTCTTACGTGAGCTTTGGTCTAGTGCCGAGCAACAGCAAAACTACCTGATGGGTATTCCCGAAGGTGCCGACCTGAAAATTACTCCGCTTTCTGCTCCTGAAAATCATTATTTTAAAATAACCGGAAAATCAGAATTATTACCTGACGGCACTTTAAAAGGCAATCTTTCAATAACTGCCGAAGGACAATCCGATGCAGGAATACGAAGAATGTTCACAGGATATTATAAGTCGGAATGGGAAAATTCAATTGAAAAAGAAATATTAAAAATTTCACCTTTGGCAGAAATTGAAGAAATGGAATTCGGTGAACCTTATAATTATATGGCAAACCCGATTTTGATAAAAATAAAATATAAAATTCCTGAATATGCTTTGGTTTCTGATGAAGAAATAATTTTCACCCCTATTGTTGCAGCTAATTTGTTTAAAAGAGGGATGTCACACTTATATTTCAATACAAATTTAGAAGAACGAAAATACAATTTCAGAGACAGGTGTTCTCGCCTGGTTGAACTGAATGAAACAATTCTTGTTCCTGAAAATGCTGAAGCTGTCAGTTATCCTTCTTCAGAATCAATAGAAAATGAAATCACTAGTTTTGAAGGTAGCATTGAACAGGAAGGGAGAGCTATTATATTATCTGAAAAAATAAGACTAGGCAAACGAATATATAAACCGGAAGATTGGGAAATGTACAAACGAGTTGTTGCAGCCCAGAATGAGTTTGCCGAACAACCGATTATATTAAAAATTAAGTAAAAAAACGATAAAACATGAAAAAATTATTTTGGATCTTATCAATTGTTCTTATTATTAATTCTGCTTTTGCTCAGGAAGAAAAGGCTGATGCAGTATTTTTAAAAATCACAAAGGAATACCGGTTAAACGAAGATGGCAGCTCAGAATTTTCTTATTCGAAACAATTAAAACTGCTCACATATTATTCTTTTCACCGGCTTTACGGTGAAACTTTTATTGTTTACAATCCGGATTTTCAGGAATTAGAGATTAACAAATCTTTTACAACCATGGCAGATGGGAAAGTTATTAAATCCCCTGATAATGCTTTTAATAAAGTTTTACCCCGCTTTGCTGCAAATATACCGGCGTATAATAATCTCAGGGAAATGGTTGTAACTCATACCGGTTTGGAAAGAAATGCCGTCATTAATCTTGACTATACAATTAAAAATTCAAAAGAATTTTTACCTGCATTAATGGGCGATGAAATTCTGGAGGAATCTTCTCCTGTAAAGGAAATGATCATAAAAGTCAAGATTCCCAAAAACCATGAATTACATTATAAAATCTTTAATATCAGAACTGCACCTGTAATAACTTCTGAAAATAATATGCAGGTTTTTACCTGGGTTTTTAAAAATTTACATGCCCGCTCTAAAGAATCTCATAAGGAATATGATAATCTGTCTGTACCAAGATTAGAATTCAGCTCAGCTATTGATTTGCACAGAGTTTATGATTGGTTTGTAAATCAACCGGCATTTTATTATAAAGTTGGAAAACAAATGGCGGAAACTATTGATAACATTGTTGCTGAAGAAAAAGACCAAATGAAAATAATTTTAAAACTTCAGAAACTTGTTGTGAATAACCTGAAATATTATCATATTCCATTGATTTATACCGGATACCGCTGCCGTACTGCCGAAGAAACCTGGAAAAGCAATGGCGGAACACAACTTGAAAAATCAATTTTGTTAACTGCATTACTTCGTCAGGCTAATATTAATGCAAATCCAGTTGTTGTTATTCCTTCAAAATTTTATGAAAAAGAAATAGGTAATTTACTGATGTTTGATAAATTTCTTGTTCAGGTAAATCCTAAAAAATACGGACAGCTTTATTTATCGGCAACACATATTGACAATCAAAACCTGAAATTTAATTTATCAGGTAATACAATTTTATTGCTGGATTATGCTATTGAAAGTTTAAAAACTTATGAAGAAAAACGCAGTAAAAATGAAATTTATTTCGGATGTGGTTATGTTATACAAAACCCTGATAAGATAGTAGGTACAACTGAAATTGAATTATCCGGGAATTTAAATCCTTATCTGCAATTTTTTAAAGACTCAGCCAACGCAAAAACTTATCTAACGAATGGAATATCTTCAAAAGATATCAAAAGCTTTCAAATCAATAAATTAAATGAACATAACTCCGAAATCCATTATGATATAGAAAAAGAATATCCTTTTGAAAAACAAGACAATTACCTGTTTTGGAATCTGCCGGTTGTAAAAAACGGAATAAATAGCTGGCATATAAATCTTCTTACAAAAAAGCGAATTTCTCCTTTGGAAATTCCGTCAACTATAAAAGAAACTTACAATTACACAATTGTTCTGCCTGAAAATATGGAACTTGTAAATCCGGAAGCTAATATTGAAATTAAAAACAAAGTTGGCAATATTACTATTAAGGTTCAAAAAACCAGCGATGAAATCCTGATTAAAAGGTCAATTTACCTGCCGGAAAAAATCATTGATGTTAATAACTATGATGCCTTTAAAGAAATAATGAATTTGTGGCAGAACAAAAAATACAAAGAGATTGTTTTTAAAGTGAAATGAAAAAAAATAATATTTTATTTGCTATTTATTATTATACGCCGTCATAGTTAGCTCAATGCCGATTGTTGCAAAACTTTTTATCATTTCTACAGCAATTTCTATTCTTGGAATCATAATTTTTTCTTCGGTTTTTGTCCATCTATTCAAAACGTATTCCGATTGATAACCTCGTGCAAAATCACCCCCTATTCCTATTCGTAAGCGTGGAAATTCAATTGTTCCCAAACGTTCAATAATACTTGCCAAGCCATTATGACCTGCATCTCCGCCTTTTTTTTTCATTCGTAAAAATCCTAAAGGTAAAGCAATATCATCAAGAACGACTAATAAATTCTCAATTGGGATTTTTTCTTTTGTTAGCCAGTATTTAACAGCTTTACCACTTAAATTCACATATGTAGTGGGTTTTATTAAAACAAAAGTTCGTCCTTTGAATTTCATTTTTGATAAGGAAGCATATCTGGCGGAAGAAAATTTTACACGGGCATTCAGGGCTAAAGCGTCAAGCACAATAAATCCGATATTATGCCTTGTATTGGCATATTCCTCTCCAATATTACCCAAACCGACAACTAAATATTTCATCTGAAAATAAATAAAGGTATAAAGTTATGAATAAACCTTATACCTTTCTATGTAAAATAAAATTTTATTTAAAGCTTTTTTCTTACGGTTTTTCCTGAACAGGTTTTTTTTCAGCACCTTCAGTGGTTTCCTTAGTGCCTTCTTCTTCGCCCTCTTCAGCTTCTTCGCCAACTTCTTCTATTGTTTCGGCAACTCTTGTTACTTTTACTCCAACTATTTCAGCATTCGGAATATCTAAAAATTCAAGATTTTCCCTTGAAATATCTTTAACCTTGATTGAATCTCCAATGTCAAGATTTGTAATATCCAAAACAACATTATCAGGCAGGTGCTCAACAAAAGCTTTAACTTTAAGTTTTCTTATTTTTTTAACTAATTGTCCGCCTTTTAGTACACCGGTTGCATTTCCTTCAATTATAACAGGAAGTCCGATAATTACAGGTTTTCCAGATAAAATTTCAAGAAAATCCACATGTAAAATTTTGTCTGTTACAGGATGGTATTGAACATCTTGCAACACGGCGTTATATTCTTTACCGTTAATACTTAATTTAATGATAAAAACTTCGGGTGTGAAAATAATTTTTACAAAGTCTTTTTCATCTGCTATAAAATGAATTTGCTCCTTACCTCCGTAAAGAACACAAGGCACCTTGCCTAATTTTCTGTTCATTTTAGCATCCTTTTTCCCTACGTTCTCTCTGAGAGAACCGCTCATAGATACTGTTTTCATGTTTAAAAAATGTTTAAAAATTTATAATTATTAATTTAAAATTTAAAAAGAGAACTTATTGATTCGTAGTTTTCAACTCTTTTTATTACTTCTGCAAATAATTCGGCAGTTGAAAGAACTTTAATTTTATCACTGTGTTTTTTCAATGGGATTGTGTCGGTAACCACAATTTCAGTAAATGGAGAATTTTCAATTTTTTCGTAAGCATCTCCTGAAAATACAGGGTGTGTGCAAAAAGCTCTTACACTTGCAGCACCATTTTCCATCATAAGATCGGAAGCTTTTGCCATAGAACCTGCTGTGTCTATAATATCATCAACCAAAACAATATCCCTTCCTTTCACATCTCCAACTAATGCCATTTTTTTTATTTCATTAGGTTTTGCTCTTTGTTTATAACAAATCACAAAATCGGTATTTAAATATTTTGCGTAAGATGCAGCCCTTCTTGTACCTCCTGTATCGGGTGAAGCAATAGTAAGGTTAGGTAAATTTAGTTCTCTTAAATAAGGAATAAAAATTGATGAAGCATATAAATGATCAACCGGAACATCAAAAAATCCCTGTATTTGGTCGGCATGTAAATCAATGGTAATAATCCTTTGAACTCCTGCTGCAATTAACAAATTTGCAATTAATTTTGAAGCGATTGAAACCCTTGGTTTATCTTTTCTATCCTGGCGTGCAAATCCGAAATAGGGTATAACCGCAACAATATTTCTTGCAGATGACCTTCTGGCTGCGTCTATCATTAATAGCAGTTCAAGTAGATTATCAGCCGGAGCAAAAGTAGATTGTACTATAAAAACATCTCTGCCCCTGATGTTATCTTCATACGAAGATTGAAATTCACCGTCAGAAAAAACAGTAACAATTACATTGCCTAATTCCTGCCCGTAGCTGGCAGCAATCTTCTCAGCTAAATATTTTGTAGCTCTTCCCGAAAAAATATTAACTAATTTACTTGACATAATGTTACAGATTTTTAATATTTCAGGCTGCAAAAATATGATATAATTTAATATGCCACAAAATAATATTCATTATTATTAAAAAATGTTATTAATCAATAAAAACTTTTCAATATCTTTGCACTTTGAAAAACAGATAAAATAATGGAATTAATTAAATGTTAAATTGCAATTTATTTGGGGATATTTAGTGAATTTAGTGAAATCTGAATTTATGCCCGGGTGGCGGAATTGGTAGACGCGTTGGTCTCAAAAACCAATGAGGTAATACTCGTGCCGGTTCGATCCCGGCCCCGGGTACAAAACAAGATAAAAGTTAATGAGACTAAAATTATTCAAGGCGAAGCCGAAGTATAATTTGGTAGTCGAATTAATCCCGAAAGTGAGGAACGAGCGTATCGGGAACAAAAGGGAAAAGTTTTAAGCTTTCTTTACAAAGAGAGCTTTTTTAGTATAAAATTACTTTATTATGACTAAACCCAATAAAAGATTTTTTATTTATCAACCTATTTTATTTGCCCTTATTCTAATAATTGGGATATATATCGGAAGCAAACTGGCTTCGGTTTCTTCTTTTAATAACGATATGTTTTCAATAAAATCATATAAGTACAATAAAATAACCGATATTATTAATTATATTGAACAGGATTATGTTGATTCGGTCAATCTTAAAAAATTAACCGAAGAGTCAATTATCGGAATGCTGAAGGAACTTGACCCCCATTCACAATATATTCCTGCAGAAGCATTTAATGAAGTTAAAGACCAATTACTCGGTAATTTTGAAGGTATTGGAATACAGTTCAGAATTGAAAAAGATACGATTACCGTTATAAATACAATTTTGGGGGGTCCTTCTGAAAAATCAGGAATTAAAGCTGGAGACAGAATAGTTAAAATTAATGATACACTTGCTGCCGGAATAAAAATTAAAAATAAAGATGCAGTAAAAAAATTAAAAGGAAAAAGAGGAACAAAAGTAAAAGTAAGTATTTTCCGCAGGGGAGTCAATGAACTTATAAATTTTAATATAATCAGAGATGTAATTCCTACTTATAGTCTTGATATTGCTTATCTGATTAACGATTCTATCGGATATATAAAATTAAATAAATTTTCAGCCACAACTTACGATGAATTTATCAAAGCATTAAAAGAGCTAAAACAAAAAGGCATGACCAAATTAATTTTGGATTTACGAGGGAACATCGGTGGTTATCTTCAGTCGGCAATTAAAATTGCAGACGAATTTTTAGAAGATAAAAAATTGATTGTTTATACTGAAGGTAACAGCAGACCGAAAAATTTCGCTTATGCCACTGAAAAAGGTTGTTTTGAAAAAAACGAACTTATTGTTTTGATTGATGAAGAATCGGCATCAGCCAGCGAAATTATTGCAGGAGCTATTCAGGATAATGACAGGGGCCTGATAATAGGACGAAGATCGTTTGGCAAAGGGTTGGTGCAGGAACAATTGAATTTTCCTGATGGGTCCGCTCTGCGATTAACAGTTGCCAGGTATCATACACCTACCGGCAGATGCATACAAAAATCTTATGAAAATGGTATTGAAGATTATTACATGGAATTTTATAATCGATATACAAACGGTGAACTGGAAAATGCTGACAGCATTCATTTTGATGATTCATTAAAATATATTACTCCGGAAGGTAAGGTAGTTTATGGTGGTGGTGGAATTATGCCTGATATTTATGTGCCAATTGAAAAAGATATAAATTTAAAATATTATAATCAATTAATTAATAAAGGATTAATTTTTAGATATGCCTTTGAATATACTGATAAAAACAGAGACCAACTCAGTACTTATAAAACCTTTGAAAATTTTAATAAGGATTTTATAATATCTGATTTGATATTTAATGATTTTTTAAATTTTGCTGAAGAGAATGGTGTTAAAAAGGAAAATAAAGGAATAGAGTATGCAAATGAAAGAATAAGAATATTATTAAAAGCCTTTATCGGGCGCAACTTGCTTGACGATAAAGGCTTTTATCCGATATATCATAAAGTTGATAAAACTTTTCAGAAGGCAGTGGAATTATTATAGCATATTTTTTTGTCAGATGAAGCATTTTGGAGGCGAATACAACACTGTATTTAACGATAAAATGCTAAAATATGGCGAAAAAAGACGCATAATAAACGTAATGGATAATTTTTAAACAGTCTCTTAATATATCTATTCATTTTAAGCAAAATCTTATGACCTATATTTTCTTTTACCTTAGCCTTACGACTGAAAGGAGTCCGTATGGAGCCTCAGCCTTTGCCTTTTATAAAACCTTTTTCATCCTCTCAATCAGTTCATTACCAAGATTGGTCTTTTCAATAATATGTTCCTTTATTGCAGAAACGGTACTATTACTTTCAAATTTTCCCCTGACCTGCTCAAAATCAAGCTGCTTATCAGTTTCTTCCCCGTCCATTCCAAATCCTGTTTTAATGTTGAGAGAAAATTCTTTTTTCGCATCTCCATAAAGCATATTATCTAAATCCACAACACTTTTTTTCCATTTTTCCACCATCTCAATAATATCCCATGAAGTTATTTCATTTATTTTTTTCCCGATACGTTTCTGTAAAATATCAATTGCCCATGTCCACTCATAAGTATAATAATTATTATGTATTGATTTGAAAAAATTATCAACTTGTTCCAGGGTAGTTATTTTTTCATTTTCAATATCCGTAAGCAATTTTTTAACAATTTCTTCAGGGGCTATCAATCCTGCTAAATCAACCCATTTTCCTGTACCGATAGGAGTATCAGGTTTTAGTCTTTCTTGAATTTCTTTATTGTTTTTAAAATTTATTTTTTCAAGCCGTTTAATTAATGAATTTCCTAAAAATTTATTAATACCTATCCCATACAATCTAATGCCTTTGTTAAGCGCTGAATTATAGATTTTACACCTTTGATAGAAATAATAATCTGAAGATTTCCCTGAAGACATTTTTAATCCGTTTAGGTTTTTATTGCCTTTTATCATTTTTTGGATAGTGTAAGGATTTAACAGGTTGAAAATTATATAATCAAGCTTATTAGGGTCTTTTCGTTTGTCGCGTTTTGGCCATTTCTGAGCGTCCCTGATTGTTCCAACACTATGTAAATTCACACCGGGAATTAAAACACTCCCCTCTTTAATTTCAACTAAATATGAAAATGGCATATCGGAAGTATCCGGATTTTTATAATGTCTGCCCATAACAAGTGAAAATGCTCCGACTTTCGCAGGCCATAGTAAATACGAGTCACTTGTTGTTTTTGACCCTCTTTCAACTATTCCCTGATGAATAGGTCCTAATTTATACATGTGATTACTTTGATTCGAACCGCTTCCTGCATTAAAAAATGAAAACAAACCTGCAATCAGTAATGTGGATTTATGATGTGTAACCGTATATGGTCCGGCAAAAATAGCACAGGCTTCACCTTGAAAACACTGGCAATTAGCAAAGAACAACGAATTTTCCGCAGAATAATGTTTACTCAATTCACATCCCTGACTAATAAAACAATTTGAAATTAATGTTGCATCAGATATTTTTGAACCTGAGCATATAATAAAATTCTCAATTATTACTCCGGGACCTAAATACACCGGATCTTCTACAGAACTATTTATAGAACCATTCGACAATCTGTACACAGCTTCAATTATACTATTCACCCCAATTTTAACATTTATTATTGTTCTGCAATTAATAAGTTTTGCACCACTGGCAATTAATCCCATTGAAGATGTAACTGATTTGGTATATTCGGATATCACTTTTTCAAAGGCATTAATAACCTTTGGTTTATGCCTGTATAAAGCTAAAATGTATGCCGTGTGTGCTGAAAGATAGTCATAGATTGGTATTTCCCTTCCTCCTCCTTCATTGATTGCCTTAACTCTTACTCCATTGCCAAATGAACTTTCGCCCTCAACTGCAATTATGTCAACATTTTCAATAATTACATCTTCTTCAATAATATAATTTGCTATATAATTTTTAATATGTCCGATGTAAACATTATTTCCAATGATACAATTATGTATGGTTGCATCACTTATTCCTGCCTGTTTTTTAACTCCGCCCAAAAAAGTAAATTCTTTATCAAATACACCTAATTTAATATTACCTGAAAATTTTGTTGTTTTTACTTTTCCGGCATCAAATTGTTCTGCAACCTGAATATTTGTCCAATCATCGCAACTACAACCCTGTGATATTAATTGATCAATTTCCTTTTTTGTTAATAAACGGTATTTTCGCGTCATCTTCTAAATATTTTTATATTGAATTAGAACGGACAAAGTAAAACAATAATTCTTAATAAAAAAATATTTTTAATCTAACAAATTCATAACATAAAATTTTTAAAACACCAAGCCTAAACAAATTTTATTATTTTCGCATTTTCTTATCAGTTACAGAAAGTAACTTATTAAATAATTAAACTACATGGAAAGTATCAGATTTAAAGCCTTGGAAACCACTTGGCACCGTAAACCGGTTAATGTTGTTTTACCAAAAGGGAAAGCTTCCGATTATTATGGTGAAATGACTTTTAATAAAAAAATTATGCGCGATTTTTTACCAGAAAAGGCATACAAAAAAGTAATGGCGTCGATTGAAAAAGGCGGGAATATTGACCGAAAAATAGCCGATCAGGTAGCAGCTTCGTTAAAGTCGTGGGCAATAAGCAAAGGAGCAACCCATTATTCTCATTGGTTTCATCCCCTTACCGGATCAACTGCTGAAAAGCACGATGCATTTATCAATCCTGTTGAAGGTAATGATGCTATTGAAGAGTTTGGTGGCAACGAATTGATCCAACAGGAACCCGATGCCTCAAGTTTTCCAAGTGGTGGTATCAGGAATACATTCGAGGCAAGAGGTTACACTGCCTGGGACCCGACCTCACCGGCTTTTATTCTTGATAATACTCTTTGTATCCCAACAATTTTTGTTTCCTACACCGGTGAAGCTCTTGATTATAAAACTCCTTTGATTAAAGCTTTAAATTTGATTGATAGTGCTGCCGTTGATGTATGCAAGTATTTTAATAAAAATATAAATAAAGTAAATGCCACATTAGGTTGGGAGCAGGAATATTTTCTTATTGATACGGCTTTATATTTTGCAAGACCAGACCTTGTTCTAACCGGACGTACTGTATTTGGACACGCTTCGGCAAAAGACCAGCAGCTTTCCGATCATTATTTTGGTGTTATTCCGAAAAGAGTTTTAAGTTTTATGAAGGACTTTGAAATTGAAGCCCACAGACTCGGAATACCTGTAAAAACGAGACATAATGAGGTAGCTCCAAACCAATTCGAGTGTGCTCCTGTTTTCGAGGAAGTTAACCTTGCCGTTGATCATAACCAATTATTAATGCATATTTTAAATATTGTTGCTAAACGACACGACCTGACAGTGTTATTGCACGAAAAACCTTATGCAAAGATTAATGGATCAGGAAAACATAACAACTGGTCATTAATGACTGATACTGGAATTAACCTCTTATCACCCGGTAAAACCGGAAGTTCTAATCTTAGATTTATTACTTTCTTAGTTAATATATTAAAAGCTCTCGATACTCATGCCAATCTTCTGGGAGCAAGTATTGCAACAGCAGGAAACGACCAAAGACTTGGCGGAAACGAGGCTCCTCCGGCGATAATCTCTGCCTTTATCGGTTCTCATTTAACCAATATTCTTGATAATATTGAGAGAAAAATTAAAAATGGTAAAATACCGCCCGATACACAAGAAGAACTTCACCTGAATATTGCTAAAATCCCGGAAATACTTTTAGATAATACCGACAGAAACAGGACATCTCCGTTTGCATTTACGGGAAATAAATTTGAGTTTAGGGCAGTCGGATCATCCGATACTTGTTCGAAATCAATGACAGTGTTGAATTTAATTGTAGCCGACCAACTGAAAAAGTTTAAAATAGAAGTAGATAACCTTCTTGCAAAAAATATTAGAAAAGATGAGGCCATTTTCAGAGTATTAAAAAAATATATTGCCGAATCAAAAAACATTCGTTTTGAGGGAAACAATTATAGCGAAGAATGGATTAAAGAAGCTGAAGCACGTGGATTGTTAAATATCAGTTCAACTCCGCTTGCAATAAAAACATTTATTACTCCCAAGACTATAAATCTTTATAAAAAATACAATATTTTATCAAAAAATGAACTCTTTGCCAGGTATGAGGCTTATCTTGAAAATTACACAAAAAAAATTCAAATCGAATCAAGAGTAATCGGCGATCTGGCTATTAACCATATAATTCCGGTTGCAACTAAATATCAGAATGTTTTGATTGAAAATGCAAAAGGACTGAAAGAAGTTCTTGATAATAAAACTTATGTAAAATTTTCCAGAAATCTTATAACATCCATCAAAGAAATTTCTGAACATGTTTCTGAGATTAAAAGCCTTGTCGGGGAAATGATATCCGAGCGGAAATTAGCTAACAAAATTACAGGTAGCGATAACAAAGCTTTGGCTTACAATAAAAAAGTTTTACCGTATTTCGAAAAGATCAGGTATCATATAGATAAACTCGAAATGCTTGTTGATGATGAATTGTGGCCTTTACCAAAATATCGTGAATTATTATTTATGAAGTAATTTTGGGGATTAAAAGATAATTTTCTTAATCTGGAGTATTAGCATTATTCCACGGTAACTGATTTGGCAAGATTTCTGGGCTGGTCAACATTGCATCCCCTCATTACAGCAATGTGATATGCAAGCAATTGTAATGGTATTGTAGCCAACAACGGAACTAATAATTCTTCAGCTTCAGGAATTTCTATATTGTAATCAGCAAGTTTCTTAACTTCAGTATCTCCTTCAGTTACAACTGCAATAATTTTTCCTTTTCTTGCCTTAACTTCCTGAATATTGCTAATAACTTTATTATAGTATCCTTTATTAGTTGCAATAAACACTACAGGCATTTTTTCATCAATTAAAGCAATAGGACCATGTTTCATTTCTGCTGCAGGATAACCTTCTGCATGAATATATGAAATTTCTTTAAGTTTTAAAGCGCCTTCAAGAGCAACAGGGAAATTGTATCCTCTGCCTAAGTATAAAAAGTTTCTTACGTCTTTAAATTCACTTGCAATAGCTTTAACCTGATTGCTGGTTTTTAAAGTCCTCTCAACTTTTTCAGGTATTGCTTCTAATTCATTTATAATTTGTTGGAATCTTGATTTTGAGATAGTACCTTTTTCCTGTGCAATAATTAAAGCCATCAAAGTTAAAATTGTAACTTGTGCTGTAAAAGCTTTTGTTGATGCAACGCCAATTTCAGGACCGGCATGTGTAAATGAACCTGCATGAGTAGCTCTCGCTATTGATGAACCAACAACATTGCATATTCCGATTATTGTCGCTCCTTTTGATTTGGCTAATTCAATGGCGGCAAGAGTATCTGCAGTTTCACCTGATTGTGAAATAGCAATGACTATATCGTTTTCATATATGACAGGATTTCGGTATCTGAATTCAGAAGCATATTCCACTTCAACGGGAACTCTTGCAATATCCTCAAATAAATATTCTCCGACAAGACCCGCATGCCACGATGTTCCACAGGCAATAATTAAAATTCTCTTTGCATTAACTAACTTTTGCTGATATTCAATAATACCACCCAATCTAATAATACTTTTTTTAGTATTCAAACGTCCTCTAAAACTATCTCTGATTGAGCAGGGTTGTTCATATATCTCCTTAAGCATAAAATGCTCAAAACCTCCTTTTTCCAAAGCATTTAAATTCATTTCTAATTTTTGGATATACGGAGTTTTATGTTCGTTTTTTATAGTCCATATTCTTAATTTTTTACCTTTTTTTATTACAGCTACTTCCTCTTCATCAAGATAAACAACATTTTTAGTATATTCTATAATAGGAGTTGCATCAGAGGCAACAAAATAATCATCTTCACCAATACCAACTACCAGCGGGCTTCCTTTTCGTGCTGCAATAAGAATATCAGGCTCATTTTGTGAAATAACTACTATTGCATAGGCACCAATTACCTGGTTTAAAGCTATCCTGACAGCTTCCCCAATTTTAACATTCTCATTTATCAGGATATCCTCAATTAAGTGAATCAATACTTCAGAATCGGTATCACTTGTAAATTTATAACCTCTTTTAACGAGTTCTTTTTTTAATAAAACATAATTTTCAATTATACCATTATGAATTATTGCAAGATTTTTTGAATACGAATAATGAGGGTGAGCATTAATATTATTAGGCTCTCCGTGTGTTGCCCATCTTGTATGAGCAATACCTATTGTACCTTTAACATTCTTATCTTTAACAAAATCTTCTAAATCTGATACTTTACCTTTTGTTTTGAATACATTTAAATCTCCGTTTAAAATTGCTAAACCGGCGCTGTCATAACCTCTGTATTCTAATCTTTGTAACCCTTTTATTAAAATTGGGTAAGCTTGTTTTTCACCAACATATGCTATAATACCACACATAAAAAAATTTGTTTTTAATACTATTAAAAATAATTTTTGCAAAGGTAAAAATAAATAATTTAAAAGCTAAAAACAACAGAATTATAAAAAAATATTTTACCAGTAAGAAATATTATTCCAGAAAAGAATGTTGTTATATTCATATAATAAAATAATTATGGTGGTTGTTTTTTAAAAGAAAATTATTGCTAATTAAGTATAGTATATGTTAAAGCTAATCTAATTCTATCTTCTAATGGTATGGGAGGATTGGGGTTTGCACCATATATAGTTAACCTGTCTGCCTTAATTGAACTACCTGAAATCATTAAATATAAGCCATAATCTGTCTCGCTTCCGGTTAATAAATGCTGAATATGCCGTGAAATCCTGAACCGGTATTCATTATCTGAAGAAATATATGTCCCGCCAAAATAAATATCACCTTCATATTGGTCTATCAATATTTCGGTTTTTCCTTCTTCATTTATTTTAACCAAAGCTAACCGTGATGGTGGTTCATAATCGTCATTTTCTTCAATACCTTTAATTATCAACATTGCCTGATTAACTGCTATATTCCCTGAACTTATAAAATCTTTAATATTAGGAAATCTGATTTTTGTTTTAACGCCTCCCAGGGCTTGCAAATAAAGCATATTATCTCCGAGTGAAGTATCGCTGTTTAATACCTGATTTTTAAACTCAGGGATGGCATCTTCATAATTATTATGATTATAATTATTGAACCGGGCGCAATTATCATTGATAACAAAATTAAACTGAAGAGAATCCTCTTCAGCATTTTGATAATAAATTACCATTTGAGATATAGTTGACATTAAATCAAAATATAATATAGCACCGTCGGCTTCTACAGGTTCGGCAGTGATGAATAAACCATGGAAAAATTCAAGAAAATTTTCATTATCTTCCAAATCTGTTTCCGAGGCATTCAGTAATTTATTACCAAGCTCGGAAGTGATTGAACTTAAATTGATACGTAGTTGTGGTGGAAGCGTGTCATTTCCAACAACAACACTATCATGTGGTTTAGGGATAAATGTATAATTAGCTAATTCTACATCGCACTTCTGAATATTATGATTTGAATAATAACTGCTGTCAGGATATAATTTTCCACTTAACTCGTAAACCTTGACGGTTTGTGATGTTGTTGTGTCGCCGTAAGAACCTGAGTATGCTAAAGATAAAATAAGTGAATCAAGAATTGGTGCCTCACCAAAATTATACCCGGCAATTGAAAGTCTGAGCTGTGTATAAATGCTTGCAGTGCTTTTACCCATTATTGGGTCCTTATAACTTCCAAGTAAGCTAACTGATGAATTACCAGTTGGAATGGAGTCTTCACGAACCGAATAGGTAACCAAGGTTGTTGTATCATTATATTTAACATTCAGTTTATCTTCTGCGGGTTGTATATCCAAACCGATCTTATCAAATTCTTTATTACATGACAGAATTAAAATAGTGATAACAAAAAGGGATAAAAGAACCTGTTTTGAAGACAAAAATGGTATTTTCAATTTATTATGTTTTGATAAATTAAATATTTTTTATTCTGTGGCTATTGATTCATCAGCTAATAGTTTATCATAAAAGTCTGAATAAGTATCAATATAACTATCCATTGATTGATAATCAAGGTACGGTTTTTTTGTCTCTTCCAAGTAGCACATTACTTCAGAATTGATTTTTTCCGAACCAATAATTAATGCATCTGAAAAATCAATAGCTGCTTTGATCATATTAACGTAATTTGCCTTTTTATAGTGTTTGAGGTCTTTATTTGTTATTCTTTCAAATTTAATTTTACTGGCAAAATCTTTATTAAAGCTGTCACTGAAATCATCATCATAAATTGAGTAAATAACTTTTGCATCGCTGAATAATGGATTATCCCTAAATGCTTTTTTCACATATAAAGGGATAAGACTTGTTATCCATCCGTGACAGTGTACTATATCGGGAGGCCATCCTAACTTTTTCACTGTTTCTAAAACTCCTCTTGAGAAAAAAATTGCCCTTTCATCATTGTCTTTAAAAAATTTATTGTTCTTATCAGTAAGGGTAAATTTTCCATGGAAGTAATCTTCGTTATCAATAAAATATATTTGCATACGTGCTTGTTGGATTGATGCTACTTTAATGATAAGCGGATGGTCAGTATCATCAATTATCAGGTTCATACCCGATAACCTGATTACTTCGTGGAGTTGATTTCTTCTTTCGTTAATTTTTCCGTATCTGGGCATAAAGGTTCGGATTTCTTTACCTCTTTCCTGAATACCCTGTGGTAGATAACGACCGATTTTGCTCATAGGTGTCTCTTCTAAGTAGGGTGTGATTTCCTGAGCAACGAATAAAACCTTAGCTTTTTTCATGTTTTAGGAAGATTAGTTCTTTTTTGAAAATGCAAAGGTAGTAAATTTTAGCAAATTATCAATTGTATACAATTAATTATTATCCCCTGATAAATATTCCTTTAATGATAAGACCTGCCATTTGGGGATTTTCTTTTAATCTTCGGGTTGAATAAGCAAACCATTCTTTACCAAATGGAACATAAACACGCATAGTATGACCTTTTTCAACAATTGATTTTCTTAACTCGGGAGTAACGCCATAAAGCATCTGGAATTCGTACATGTTTTTGGGAATATTGTATTTTTCTATCAACTTATAAGATCCGGTTACTAATGGTTTATCATGAGTTGCAATTGCGGAATAGATATTATTTTTAAACATATATTCCAGATCTTCAAGGAAATGATTGTTTATTTCTTGATATTTTTTGTATGCGATTTCTTCCGGCTCAATATAAATACCTTTACAAATTCTGTAATTTATCGGATTGCCCTTAGAGTTAAGGTCTTGTAAATTTTTTATATCATCAAGTGTTCGCTTTAAATATGACTGGAAAACAAGTCCGACATTTTTGGGGAATTCTTTCTTTAATTTTCTGAACAGTTCAATCTCCATATCAACACATTGCGAATCTTCCATATCAACCCTTACGAAATTATTATACTCTGCAGCTTTTTTAACAATTTCCCTGATGTTGGTATAACAAACTTCTTTATTTAAAAGAAGTCCGAACATAGTGGGTTTAAGTGAATAATTTCCGTCAATGTTATTTTTTTCAGCAGTTTCAATAATATTCAGGTATTCATCCTTATTTTTTTCAGCCTGTTCAAGGTTAGTAATAAATTCGCCCAAAAGGTCAATTGTAACCTTCATGCCCTGAGAATTAATGTTTTTAGATGCTTTAATTGCATCTTCAATGCTGATACCGGCAATATATCTTTTTGAAAAAAGCCATACAAATTGTTTTGGCATGTATGGCAGTAATACTGCAATTAATTTATTAAACATTTTATTTAGATTTTTTTACAATAATATTTTGCAAAATAACTACTAATAATTTTAATAAAGAACATATTAAATAAATTTTTGTAATTAAAAATATTAATCTGTAAGTTTGCACCCCAAATTTTAACAGTTATTTATAGTGGATTACTTAAAACAATTTGTAATCCGGTTTAGTGGATTAAGTATTGGAAATCATCAATATAAATTTATTATTGATGAAAAGTTCTTTGAAAATTTTGATTTTTCGGAAATAAAAAATGGCAAAATAACCGTTGATTTATTGCTCAATAAACAGGAGAATATGCTTATTTTAAATTTCAATATCAATGGTACTGTAAATGTTACTTGCGACAGGTGTTTGGAACCATTTGATCTTGATATTTATGGAAAAGAAAAATTAATTATAAAGTTCGGCAAAGAAAAGTTTGAGGAAACTGAAGAAATACTTATAATTCCTGAATCTGATAATAAAATAAATATTAGCCATTACATTTACGAATATATCAATTTATTACTTCCGTATAAACGTGTTCATCCGGATAATGCTAATGGGAAAAGCACGTGTAATCAGGAAGTAATAAAAAAGCTCAAAGAATTTTCAAAAAGTAAAACTATTGACCCAAGATGGGAAAAACTAAAAGATATTAAATTAAAATAAATTTATAATAACTCATAAAACAAATACACAGAAATGGCACATCCAAAACGAAAAATTTCAAAAACCAGAAGAGACAAAAGAAGAACTCATTATAAAGCTGAAGCTCCAAATATTATAATATGTTCAAATTGCGGAGCACCAGTAATATATCACAGGGTATGTTCTGAATGTGGTTACTACAAAGGAAAATTAGCTATTGAAAAATTTGAAGCTAAATAAATTCAGTCAGATAGGTAAAACTTAAAATTTTCACTAATAAATTTGAGATGATGAAAATAGGTTTAGATGTCATGGGTGGTGATTTTGCTCCGAAAGCTACAATAGCCGGAGCAATTTTAGCATTGAACGAACTGGCTGCATCAGACCGGATTGTGCTTATTGGTTATAAAAAAATAATTTTAAATTCATTAAAAGAAGAAAAATTTAATCCAAGCAATTTTGATATCGTTCATGCTTCCGAAAAAATAGGCATGGGCGAACATCCTTTAAAAGCTTATGCAAAAAAGAAAGATTCCAGCATTACTGTTGGTTTCAGGATGTTAAAAGAAAACAAGATTGGTTCTTTCTCAAGTGCAGGTAATAGTGGTGCTATGATTGTAGGCTCAATTTACAGTACAAATGTTATTCCCGGAATAATTCGCCCCTGTACTTCTGCCATTCTTCCGAAAGAAAACGGTGGTATAACAATTTTGCTTGATGTTGGCACAAATCCCGACCCTAAACCTGATGTTATGTATCAGTTTGCAATTTTAGGATCAATATATGCACAACATGTTCACGGTATAGAAAATCCCAAAGTAGGGTTATTGAATATTGGAGAAGAAGAAGAAAAAGGAAATCTGCTGAGTCAAGCTGCTTTTCAAATAATGAAAGATTCAAAAGTTTTTAATTTTATTGGAAACATTGAAGGTCGTGACTTTTTAAAAGATAAAGCTGATGTGATTGTTTGTGACGGGTTTTCGGGTAATGTTGTTCTAAAACAAATTGAATCTATGTATAGATTCATGACTAAAAGAGGATTGACAGACGATTATACAAATCGTCTTAATTATGAAAACTACGGTGGCACACCAATACTGGGTATAAATTCGTCAGTGGTAGTCGGACATGGAATTTCAAGCGCACTTGCAATTAAAAATATGATATTATTGTCAAAAGAAATTCATGAAGCCGGACTTTCACAAAAAATACAAAAAGTTTTAAGAAATTAACTTTCATTTAAAAATAAACTTAAATTTGAAGGTTTTAAAATTTGTTTGAAATGACAAAAATACGGGCTGCAATAACCTCTATAAATGGATGGGTTCCTGATTATATACTTACGAATGATGAATTATCAAAAATGGTTGATACATCTGACGAATGGATAATAACCAGAACCGGAATAAAAGAAAGGCATATTTTAAAAGGCAATGGAAAAGGGACTTCAGTCCTTGGAGCTGAGGCAGTTAAGGGATTATTAAAAAAAACAGGAATATCTCCAAAAGAAATTGATCTGCTTATTTGTGCTACAGTTACTCCCGATATGCAATTTCCCGCCACTGCAAATATTATTTCCTACAAAGCAGGATTAAAAAATGCTTTCAGCTACGACCTCAATGCCGCTTGTTCAAGTTATATTTATTCTTTAGTTACGGCTTCAAAATTTATTGAAGCGGGAAATTATAAAAAGATTATTGTTGTTGGAGCAGATAAAATGTCATCAATTGTTGATTATACCGACAGAACTACTTGTGTAATTTTCGGCGATGCAGGTACTGCTACATTACTTGAGCCAACAACTGAAGATTTTGGAATAAAAGATGCCATATTACGAACTGATGGCTCCGGAATGATACATCTGCACCAAAAAGCAGGTGGTTCAGTCAGACCTGCTTCACATGAAACAGTTGATGCAAAAGAGCATTTTATTTATCAGGAAGGGCAGGCAGTATTTAAATTTGCTGTTTCTAATATGGCTGATATTGCAGTTGAAATAATGGAAAAAAACGGATTGAAATCAGAAGATATTGCATGGCTTGTTCCCCATCAGGCAAATTTAAGAATTGTTGAAGCAACTGCCCGTAGAATGGGAATCAGAAAAGATCAGGTAATGATAAATATTCAAAGATATGGAAACACCACTTCTGCAACTATTCCTCTTTGCCTCTGGGAATGGGAAAACCAATTAAAAAAAGGTGATAATCTTATTTTATCAGCTTTCGGCGGAGGTTTTACCTGGGGTTCAATTTATTTGAAATGGGCGTACGACCCGAAGTAAATTTTACTTTTTACTTTTATCTTTCGACCAACGGGAGTCCGTATGGATATCTTGTTTTAGCCTTATGGAAATAATTCGATTTACAACAGAAGATAAAAAACTTGCAAAAATTGCTTTTGCCATCCGCGAGAAAGTTTTTGTTATAGAGCAAAAAGTTGACCCTGATTTAGAATATGATGAATTTGAAGACAATGCACAACATTATTTGGTCTATCTTGACAAAAAACCTGTTGCAACAGCCCGCCGGCGTGAAACCAAAAAAGGAATAAAACTTGAACGTTTTGCTGTTTTAAAGGACCATAGAAATAAAGGAATCGGAACAGAGCTTCTGAAATTTGTTTTAAAAGATGTTATTCCTTTATCAAAATATATTTACATTCACTCGCAGATAAATGCTTTAAAATTTTATTTAAGAAACGGATTTAAAATAAAAGGTAGCAAATTTATTGAAGCTGATATTGAACATTATTTTATGAGATATGAAGGGGATGAAGGCTAAAGTTAATGAGACTGAAATTATAAAAGGCGCAGCCGTATTATAATTTTTTAGTCGAATTAATCCCGATAGCGAGGAACGAGCGTATCGGGGTGAAAAGGCTTAAGGCTTAAGTTAGTTAAGATAACAGTAAGCAAAATTTTGCTGTTAATCATAATTCGTAAATCTCGTAAAATCTCCAAAATTATAATTTTCAGGTTCCCAATCTTTCAAACTAAAAACATGAATTCTGATTACTGCTCCTGGAACTCATCCTCAACCTCAATAACTTTGTAAAGTTTGTCCGACCTTCTGACGAGAC
>JAUWSB010000034.1 GCA_030610255.1 Bacteroidota bacterium | reverse complement strand
GATTAATGGCATGGATATTACTTTTGTAACTTCTGCCAATACTGATAAAGAATCGATGGCATTATTAAAAGAATTTGGATTACCATTTAAAAATCAAAAAAAATAATATTCTATGGCTAAAGAGTCAATAAAAGCGAGAGAAATTAAAAGACAAAAACTCGTTGAAAAATATGCTGACAAACGAGCTGCATTAAAAGCAGCCGGCGATTATGTTGGTTTACAGAAATTACCAAGAAACGCATCACCTGTTAGATTACACAACAGATGTAAATTAACAGGACGTCCAAGAGGGTATATGCGTCAGTTTGGAATTTCCCGTATAAATTTCAGAGAGATGGCTTTAAGAGGTTTAATACCTGGTATAAAAAAAGCCAGTTGGTAAATAATTAATAATAATTTAAAATAAATAAATAAAATAGAATGCTTACTGATCCAATTGCAGATTATTTAACAAGAATCAGGAATGCAATAATGGCAAAACATCGTATTGTTGAAATTCCTGCATCAAATTTAAAAAAGTCGATAACAGAAATACTTTTTAAAAAGGGATATATATTGAATTATAAATTTGAAGATGATCCAAAACAAGGAATAATTAAAATTGCTTTAAAATATCATCCTGTAACAAAATTATCTGCTATTTCAAAACTTGAAAGAATTAGCAGACCCGGACTAAGAAAGTATGTAAATGCCAATAACCCGCCTCGCGTTTTAAATGGTTTGGGAATTGCAATAATGTCAACATCAAAGGGTGTTATTACTGATAAAGAAGCAAGAAAATTAAAAGTTGGCGGTGAAGTTTTATGTAATATTAGTTAATAAAGAGGAGATTTATTAATGTCAAGAATAGGAAAATTACCGATTATAATTCCTGATGGTATTCAGGTTACTGTTTCCGATAAAAATGTTGTAACAGTTAAAGGAAAATTAGGTGAACTTCAGCAAGTTATAGACCCTGCTATTACAATTAAAATTAATGACGGAAATATTTTGGTTGAAAGACATACCGAACAAAAAAACCATAAATCAATGCATGGGCTTTACCGTGCATTAATTGCTAACATGGTTCACGGCGTTTCTGAAGGTTATAAAATTGTTCAGGAGCTGGTTGGAGTTGGATATAAAGTGACATCAGCAGGACAGATACTTGAGCTTTCAGTGGGTTATTCTCATAATATTGTTTTTGAATTACCGGAAGAAGTTAAAGTTAAAGCAAAAACAGTAAGAGGTAAAAACCCAACGATAACACTTACATCTTATGATAAACAACTTATAGGGCAGGTGGCTGCAAAAATCCGCTCATTCAGAAAACCCGAACCATACAAAGGAAAAGGAATTAGGTTCCAGGGTGAAGAAATCAAGAAGAAAGCTGGTAAAGTTGCTTCTGAATAAAAATATTAAAAGAATGTTATAAGTTGAATGTTATATGTTAAGATTTATATCAAACTCAACCACTAATAACTAAATTAAGATGGCAATAAAAGATAAGAAAAAATACAGAAGATTCAAGATCAAGAAAAGGATCAGGAAAATCATTAACGGTACTCCTGAAAGACCACGATTAACTGTTTTCAGAAGCAATAAACAAATTTATGCCCAGTTGATTGACGATTTAGATGGTAAAACACTTGTTTCGGCTTCATCAGCTGCAAATAGTATTGCTGATAAAAAAGTTACAAAAATTGAAAAGGCAAAGTTGGTCGGTCAGTTAATTGCTGAAAAAGCAAAAGAAGCCGGATTTGAATCTGTTGTTTTTGACAGAAATGGTTATTTATATCATGGTAGAGTTAAATCCTTAGCCGAAGCAGCTAGAGAGGGAGGTCTTAAATTTTAAAAAATTATGACGAACGTAAATGTAAAAAGAGTAAAATCCAGCGAAATAGAATTTAAAGACAGGCTGGTTAGTATCCAAAGGGTTACTAAAGTTACAAAAGGTGGACGAACTTTTAGTTTCTCGGCAATTGTTGTTGTTGGAAATGAAAACGGTGTAGTTGGTTTCGGACTTGGGAAAGCAAAAGAAGTAACCGCTGCAATTGCAAAAGGAATTGATGATGCCAAAAAAAACCTGATAAAAGTGCCGGTTTTAAAAGGAACATTACCACATGAGCAATACGGCAAATATAGTGGTGCTTATGTGTTTATTAAACCTGCTGCTCCCGGTACAGGTATTATTGCAGGAGGTGCTATGCGTGCAGTTTTGGAAAGTGTTGGCATTAAAGACGTTTTGGCAAAATCAAAAGGTTCATCAAATCCTCACAGTGTTGTAAAAGCAACAATGAATGCACTTATGCAGTTAAGAGACCCTTATACTATTGCACAGCTCAGAGGAGTTGATTTAAACACAGTTTTCAACGGTTAAAAATTACAACGAATGAAGAAATTTAGAATAAAACAGGTCAGGAGCGGCATTGGAAGAACAAAAGACCAGAAAAGAACACTTCAGGCATTAGGTTTAAGAAGAATGCAACATTCTATAGAAGTTGAAGCTACTCCTCAAATTTTAGGAATGATTAACAAAGTAAAACATTTACTTTTAGTTGAAGAATTATAATATAGCTTTGTAAATTTTAAAAAAGATTGAGATGAAGGTTAATTCCGAAAGTTTTCGGGAGAGACTGAGGAAAAAAAGAAAATTCCGATACAATATAAATTAATTATAAATACAAGATGGATTTAAGTAATCTTAAACCGGTAAAAGGTTCAACAAAAAAAAGAAGGCGTATTGGACGCGGACAAGGCTCAGGCAAAGGTGGAACCTCTACAAAAGGGCATAAAGGAGCTCAGTCAAGATCGGGTTATAAAAGAAAAAGAGGTTTTGAAGGTGGTCAGATGCCATTGTTCAGAAGAGTTCCTAAATTCGGTTTTAAAAATATTAACCGTAAGGAATACAGAGGTGTTAATATTGATACATTGCAAAAACTGGCTGATGAGAAAAAAATTACCACAATTAGTATTGATGTGTTAATTGAAAATGGTTTAGCTTCAAAAAACGACTTAATAAAAATTTTAGGCAGGGGCGAATTAAAATCAAAATTAGAAGTAACAGCTCACTCCTTTTCAGCATCAGCAATTAGTGCTATTGAAGCTCAAGATGGAACCGTAAATAAAATTTAAATTTGAATGAAAAAGTTAATACAGACAATCAGAAATATTTATAAGATTGAAGATCTCAGAAAAAGAATTTTATACACTCTGGGAATAATTCTAATCTATAGGTTGGGCTCAAAAGTTGTATTACCGGGTGTTGATCCTGATATGCTGGCAAATCTTCAAAATCAGGCAACCACCGGTTTGCTTGGTTTGTTGAATATGTTTTCTGGAGGAGCTTTTTCAAATGCGTCAATTTTTGCACTTGGGATTATGCCTTATATTTCAGCATCTATTGTAGTTCAATTGTTGGGTATGGCAATTCCATATTTCCAAAAATTACAAAAAGAAGGTGAAAGCGGACGAAAAAAGATCAATCAAATAACTCGTTATTTAACAATATTAATTACTGCGGCACAAGCTCCTGCGTATATTGGAACTCAATTAGTTGCGGCATTACCGCCCGAGGCAATAACTCCTTTTGACCCCAGTGTAACAGCTCCTTCCACATTTTTCTGGGTGTCAACAGTTATAATCTTAATTGCAGGTACTATGTTTATTATGTGGCTTGGGGAAAGAATAACCGATAACGGAATAGGAAATGGTATCTCGTTGATAATCATGATTGGCATTATTGCCCGGCTGCCGTTTGCATTATTTGGTGAATTTATTTCAAAAATGGAAGAGAAAGGAGGCGGGTTAGTATATTTTGTTGTTGAAATTGCAATATTGGTGTTTGTGATTTTGATAACTATATTGCTGGTTCAGGGAACCCGGCGAATACCTGTGCAATATGCCAAGCGGATTATCGGAAACCGCCAGTACGGTGGTGTTCGCCAGTATATACCGTTAAAAGTGAATGCAGCAGGTGTTATGCCGATTATTTTTGCACAGGCAATTATGTTTCTGCCATTGACATTAGCAGGCTTTTCCGATTCAGAAACCTTATCAGGTTTTGCATCAGCATTTACAAATATTAACGGATTCTGGTATAATTTTACCTTCTTTATAATGATCGTATTATTTACTTATTTCTATACTGCTATTACTGTTAATCCAAATCAAATGGCAGAAGACATGAAAAAGAACGGAGGATTTATACCAGGTGTGAAACCAGGCAGGCGAACAGCGGAATTTATTGATACGGTTATGTCCAGAATTACTCTTCCTGGTTCAATGTTTTTAGGATTTGTTGCAATTATGCCAGCACTTGTAAGTAAAATTGGTGTAACTACTTCGTTTGCACAATTTTATGGCGGTACATCACTATTGATACTTGTAGGTGTTGTTTTAGATACTTTACAACAAATAGAAAGTCATTTATTAATGCGTCATTATGATGGATTAACAAAATCGGGCAGGATAAAAGGCAGGTCATCAATGTCTATGGGATAATAATAAATAATTGGATGATTTATTTTAAGACAGAGGAAGAAATAGAGTTAATTAGAGAAAGTTCTTTACTTGTTGGAAAAACATTAGCCGAGGTTGCCAAGCATATTAAACCCGGTGTTAAAACCATAGTTCTGGATAAAATTGCTGAAGAATTTATCAGGGATAACGGTGCGGTTCCGGGATTTAAAGGTTACAAAGGATTTCCGAAAACTCTTTGCATGTCAATTAATGAACAGGTTGTACACGGGATTCCTGGCGAAAGGATTTTACAAAACGGTGATATTGTTTCAATTGATTGCGGTGTTAAGAAAAATGGTTTTTTTGGCGATTCAGCTTATACTTTCGCGGTTGGTGATGTTAAAGAAGAAATTCTTTTACTGATGAAAAGAACAAAAGAATCGTTGTATAAAGGAATTGAGGTGACAGTTGCTGGAAAAAGAGTAGGGGATATCGGGTTTGAGATACAAAATTATGTTGAAGGATTTGGATATTCGGTTGTTCGCGATTTAGTTGGTCACGGCTTGGGGAAAAACCTTCATGAAAAGCCTGAAATTCCAAATTACGGAAAAAGAGGTTCAGGTGCAAAATTAAAAGAAGGTATGGTGCTGGCAATTGAACCGATGATAAACCTCGGCACAAAAAATGTTGTTCAGGAAAATGATGGCTGGACAATAAGAACTGCCGACGGGCTGCCATCTGCACATTATGAACATGATATTGCAGTAAAAAAAGGAAAGGCAGATATTTTATCAACATTTGAATTTATTGAACAGGTATTAAACAATTATAAATATTAACTTAGTTAAAAATGGCAAAACAAACATCAATTGAACAAGATGGAACAGTAATTGAATCATTGGGTAATGCTATGTTTCGTGTTGAATTGGAAAATGGTCACATCATTACTGCTCACATCTCAGGAAAAATGAGAATGCATTATATTAAAATTTTGCCAGGCGATAAAGTTAAACTTGAAATATCGCCCTATGATTTAACAAAAGGAAGAATTACATTTAGATATAAATAATTTTTAAGATATATAAAATGAAAGTAAGAGCATCTGTTAAAAAAAGAACTACGGATTGTAAAATCGTTCGCAGAAAGGGAAGATTATATATTATTAACAAAAAGAACCCTAGGTATAAACAACGACAAGGATAAAGTGAGTGATTATGCTTGCATGCCGCAGGCAGGGATTACGAATTACGTATTACAGATTACGAATTACGGATTACGAATTAAAAATTAAAAATCAATTAACAATAATCAATTAACAATAATCAATTAACAAAAATCAATATATTATGGCTCGTATAGCAGGTATAGATATACCAAAAAACAAAAGAGGTGAGATAGGATTAACATATATTTTTGGAATAGGCAGAAGTAATGCACAGAAAATCTTAACTGAAGCCGGAGTTGATTGGGATAAAAAAGTTCATGATTGGACTGATGATGAACAGAATAAAATCCGTACAGTTATCAATAATAATTTTAAGGTTGAAGGAATGCTTCGTTCTGAAGTTCAGATGAACATAAAGCGGTTAATGGATATTGGTTCATATAGAGGGATACGTCATCGTATAGGATTACCTCTTAGGGGACAAAACACAAAGAATAATGCAAGAACCCGTAAAGGCAGAAAAAAAACCGTTGCTAATAAAAAGAAGGTACTGAAAGGCTAATGTTATATTCTGTTATCACCAAATTAATTAAAAAATTTGAAAAACAGTAAGATAGAAATTATTTAAATTATGGCAAAAACTGTAAGAAGTTCAAAAAAAAGAGTTGTTAAGATTGAGCCTATAGGAAAAGCATATATAAAGGCTTCCTTTAACAATATCATTATTACATTAACAAATAATGCAGGTCAGGTGATTTCATGGTCATCTTCGGGAAAAATGGGTTTTAGAGGATCAAAGAAAAATACTCCGTATGCTGCACAAATGGCAGCAGGAGATTGTGCAAAAACTGCCTATGATTTAGGATTAAGAAAAGTAAAAGTTCTTGTTAGAGGACCGGGAGCAGGCAGAGAATCAGCAATCAGAACCATCCATTCTTCAGGAATTGAAGTAATGGAGATACAGGATGTGACACCTTTACCTCACAATGGTTGCAGACCACCAAAAAGGAGAAGAGTGTAAAAATTCAACTTCTGTTAAATAAAAAATATAATTTAATTTGGAATTAATTATTTGTAAGTAAAATATATAAAATTCATAATATAAAATGGCAAGATACATAGGTCCAAAAACAAAAATTGCAAGAAAATTCAAAGATCCGATTTTCGGACCGGATAAAGCATTTGAAAGGAAAAATTATCCTCCGGGACAACACGGTAATTCAAAAAGAAGAAGAAAACAATCAGAATACGGTATCCAGCTTCAGGAAAAACAAAAAGCTAAATATACTTATGGAATACTTGAAAGACAGTTCAGAAATACTTTTCATAAAGCTTCTAAGAAAAAAGGAATTACAGGTGAAATATTATTGCAGTTAATAGAAGCCCGTTTAGATAATGTTGTTTACAGATTGGGAATTGCACCTACAAGAAGTGGAGCAAGGCAATTAGTGTCGCACAGGCACATTACGGTTAACGGTAAAGTTGTAAATATTCCATCATATAGCCTTAAAGAAGGTGATATTATTGGTGTAAGAGAAAAATCTAAATCTTTAGAAACTATTGCAAATTCACTTGTTTCACGCTCCAATCAATATTCATGGCTTGAATGGGATGACGAAAAGTTATTCGGAAAATTTGTAAATTACCCTCAAAGAGAAGATATTCCCGAAAATATAAAAGAACAACTTATTGTTGAGTTGTATTCTAAATAATTCATTGTTTTTAATTTAATCAATTTTTGATAAAAAAATCAATATATGGCAATATTAGCATTTCAAAAACCAGATAAAGTTATAATGATAGAGGCTGACGAATTCAAAGGAATATTTGAGTTTCGCCCTCTTGAACCAGGTTTTGGTATAACAATAGGTAATGCATTAAGAAGAATTTTATTATCTTCTCTTGAAGGATATGCAATAACATCCATAAAAATTGATGGTATTGTTCATGAATTTTCAACTATAAAAGGAATAGTTGAAGATGTTTCTGAAATTATCCTTAACTTAAAGAAAATAAGGTTTAAAAGACAAATTGATGGAGAAAATACTGAAAAAGTAAATGTGGTGATTGGTGATCAGGAAGTTTTTAAAGCCGGTGATATTAATAAGTTTTTATCGGTTTTTCAAGTTCTGAATCCTGATGTTGCAATTTGTAATTTGGAGTCAAATATTAAGCTATCAATTGAACTTACGATAAATAAAGGCAGGGGGTATGTTCCGGCAGAAGAAAATAAATCAATAAACACATCGATTGATACAATAGCTATTGATTCAATACATACTCCGATTTTAAATGTAAAATTTTCTGTTGAAAATTACAGGGTAGAACAAAAAACCGACTATGAAAAATTAATTTTTAAAATTGATACCGACGGTTCCATTCATCCTAAAGAAGCCCTTAAAGAAGCTGCAACAATATTGATACATCACTTTATGCTTTTCTCTGATGAAAAAATTACTTTAGATACAGAAGAAAAAACAGTAACCGAAGAGTTTGACGAAAGTTCATTACATATAAGGCAACTATTAAAAACAAAGCTCGTTGATCTGGATCTGTCGGTAAGGGCACTAAACTGCCTTAAAGCAGCCGATGTGGAAACTTTAGGTGATCTTGTGACTTTTAACAAGAATGATTTATTAAAATTCAGGAATTTTGGTAAGAAATCATTAACAGAACTTGAAGAGTTGGTTAAGATGAAAAATCTTGAATTTGGCATGAATATTTCAAAATATAAATTAGATAAGGAATAATTGAAATGAGACACGGAAAGAAATTTAATCATTTAAGCAGAACAAGTTCTCACAGGAAAGCAATGTTAGCCAATATGGCTTCTTCTCTTATTATTCATAAAAGAATTAAAACAACTCTTGCTAAAGCAAAAGCATTAAGAAGCTACATTGAACCCTTGATTACAAAATCAAAGGTTGATTCTACACATTCGAGAAGAACGGTCTTTAGTTATCTTCAAAACAAAGAAGCTGTAACTGAATTGTTCAGAGAAATTTCCCAAAAAATCGCCGAAAGACCAGGCGGATATACAAGAATTCTGAAAACAGGTACACGGCTCGGTGACAATGCTGAAATGTGCTTTATTGAACTTGTTGATTATAATGAAAATCTTCTTACTGAAAAAGTTGAGAAAAAGGTTAAAACAACGCGCCGAAGAAGAGGTAGTAAGAAAAAAACAGTTGAAGAACAAGTTGCCGATAAACCGGTTGAAACTACTGAAACTGATGTAACTGCTGATGAAACCACGTCGGAAGAAATAAAATCGGAAGAACCTGAAGTTGAAGATGAGGCTAAGGCTGAGGCTAAGGTGAAAGAAGAGGAAACAAAAACCGAAGACAAAAACACAGAAACTAAAGAATAACAACTGTTGATGGAAGAATTTAAAAAGGATAAAGTTTTAAAACTTTGTCCTTTTTTTATGAAAATAAATTACTTTTACAGAAAAAATTTAAAGTCATGAGTCAGATAACAAATATTTATGCACGTCAAATCCTTGATTCAAGGGGAAACCCAACAGTTGAGGTTGAAGTTTATACTGATAGCGGAATAATAGGAAGAGCTTCAGTTCCTTCCGGAGCTTCTACAGGTATTCACGAGGCAATTGAACTCAGAGATGGGGATAAAGGGATTTATTTAGGAAAAGGTGTTTTAAAAGCCGTTCAAAATGTTAATAATGTATTAAATGAAGAATTGCAGGGCTATTATATTACCGATCAAAATGAAATTGATCTCCGCATGATAGAAATTGACGGAACACCGAATAAAGCAAATTTAGGTGCTAATGCAATACTTGGTGTTTCACTTGCAGCGGCTCATGCGGGTGCTCAGGAAACAAACCAGCATTTGTTCAGGTATATTGGTGGTGTAAATGCAAATTTATTACCAATACCAATGATGAATATTTTGAATGGTGGTTCTCACGCCGATAATAGTATTGACTTTCAGGAGTTTATGATAATGCCTGTTGGAGCTTCAACTTTCAGTGATGCTATTCGCATGGGTGCTGAGGTGTTTCATAATTTAAAAGCTGTCCTGAAAAAGAAAAAATATTCTACCAATGTTGGTGATGAAGGTGGATTTGCCCCAAATTTAAAATCCAATGAAGAAGCAATAACAATTATTCTTCAGGCTATTGAAAAAGCAGGTTATAAACCCGGCGAAGATATTTACCTTGCTCTTGACCCTGCTTCATCAGAATATTATTTGCCAAAAGAGAATGTTTATCATCTAAAATGGTCAACAGGTGAAAAATTAACTCCTGCCGAAATGGTGGATTTCTGGAAAGACTGGGTTAAAAAGTATCCGATAGTCTCAATTGAAGACGGCATGGCTGAGGATGACTGGGATGGCTGGAAATTAATGACAAAAGCACTTGGTAAAAAAATTCAAATTGTAGGTGATGATATTTTTGTAACTAATACAAAACGTTTACAACAGGGTTTTGATAAAGGAGTAGCAAATTCAATTTTGATAAAAGTTAATCAAATCGGCACTTTAACCGAAACCATTGATGCTGTGAATATGGCTTACCGTAATGCTTATACTGCTGTAATAAGTCACCGCTCGGGTGAAACCGAAGATACAACAATTGCCGACCTTGCCGTTGCCCTGAATACAGGTATGATAAAAACAGGTTCGGCAAGCCGTTCCGACAGAATTGCAAAATATAATCAATTGCTAAGGATTGAAGAAATATTAGGAGTTGCAGCAAGATATTGGGGTAAAGATTTTAAATATGCATAAGTAGAATTAATTTCCAAAATATTTTAATGGAAATTGATAATTACATGTTTTCATGTTCTGTTCTTCTAATGATTTCATCCTGCAATTCGTTGGTTAAATCGACAAAATAATCGCTGTAACCTGCAACTCTCACAATGAGATCTCTATATTTTTCTGGTTCTTTTTTTGCTTTTTTAAGTGTTTTGGCTGTTACTACATTAAACTGAATATGATGGCCATCCATTTTAAAGTAAGTTCTAATAAGGTACATCAGTCCATTGATTCCGGCTTCGCTGGAAAGTATTTGCGGAGTGAATTTTTGATTAAGCAATGTACCTCCTGTCCTAACATGATCGATCTTTGCTGCTGATTTTAAAACGGAAGTAGGTCCATTTGTGTCGGCACCTTGTACAGGCGAAATTCCTTCTGATAGAGGCTCTCCGGCTTTCCTTCCATCAGGCATTGCTCCGGTAACACTGCCAAAATACATATGCGATGTAGTTGGTAAAAAGTTAATTCTAAAATATCCACCCTTAGTATTTGGTCTTCCGTCAATTGCATTATAAAATATTTCAAAAACCTTTCTCGTTATATCATCTGCGTAATCATCATCATTTCCGTATTTTGGGGTGTTGTATGTTAATTTTAACCTCAAAGTTTCGTGTCCCTGGAAATTTGTTTTCATTGCGTTAAGCAAATATCCCAGGGTAAAATTTTTCTTATCAAAAACATTATATTTTATTGAGGTGAGTTCATCAGTAATACTACCAAGTCCAACGCCTTGAACATAAGAAGTGTTATATCTTGCACCTCCCGAATTATAGTCTTTTCCGTTTTTGATGCAATCATCAATTAAAATAGAAAGAAAAGGGACAGGCAGAAAATTTGAATAAATCTGTTCAATAATTTTGTTTCCGTTGATTTTAATATTGGCAAAATAGTTTAGCTGTTTTTCATAGGCTATCATTAACTCATCAAAAGAACTAAAATTTTCGGGATTGCCCGTTTTTATTCCAATCATTTTTCCGTTTTGCAGATCAATACCATTGTTCAGCGTTATTTCAAGAATTTTCGGAAGATTAAAATATCCAGTAAGAATATAACTTTCTTTACCAAAAGCGCCCGTCTCAACACATCCGCTTGCGCCGCCGTTTCTTGCATCTTCAATTGATTTTCCCTGGCGGAGAAGTTCCAGAATAATTTCTTCAGTATTAAAAATTGATGGCTGTCCGAATCCGGTTTTAATAATTTTTAAAGCTCTTTTAATAAAGTTATCGGGATTTTTTTTGCTCACCTGAATCATAGAGCCTGGTTGCAATAAACGCATTTCTTCAATCACGTCAAGTATCAGATAGGTAAGCTCATTAACAGCATCGCTTCCATCTTCTTTAACTCCGCCCAGGTTGATAAGTGAGAAGTCTGTGTATGTATTACTTTCCTTTGCCGTAACTCCCATCTTTGGCGGCGAAGGATGATTGTTGAATTTTATCCAAAAGGCTTGTAATAATTCTTTTGCCTTTTCTTTTGTGAGAATTCCTTTTTTGATATCATTTTGATAAAAAGGAAGCAAATGCTGATCGAGCCTGCCCGGGTTAAATGAATCCCATGGATTTAGTTCTGTGATTACTCCAAGGTGTATAAACCAATAATATTGAAGAGATTCCCAAAACGTTTGAGGTGCTATAGCAGGAACTTTTTGGCATATAGCTTTCATGCTCTCTAACTCCCTGAGTCTTTCAGGAATCGTTTCAGTTTGGATGATTTCTTCAATTCTTTCAGCATGTCTACTGGCAAAAGTTATTAAAGAATCAGTAACGATCTTCATGGCTTTCAGTTCTTCTCTTTTGTTGGCTGCTTCACTATAATTGCTGAAATCAAGATTTTTTATTTCTTTATTAATTTCATTTTTGATATCATTAAACCCTTTCTTAAAAGTATCACCGCCAAGGACAGTATGACCGGGGGCTCGTTGCTCCTGAAATTCAGTAAAAATACCAGCATAATAAGCGTTTTTCCATTCCAGCGACATCTCTTCAAATATCTTCTCACGTATTGATTTTCCTTTCCAAAATGGGGTTATTTGTTCCTGATAAATGTTTTTAGTTTCATCAGTTACACCGAAACTTATCTTTTTCCTCGAATCCAAAATGTCAAGGTCTTCAAGCGAGTGAAGGCATATTTCAGGGTATGTAGGAGTAGATTTAGGAAACTGTCCACGTTCACCTACGATCAGTTCATTATCTAAAATACAAATGTCTTTATTTTCGAGAATGTATTTGAAAGACAATGCCCTTTGCACCGGAATAGAATAATCCGATATATCTTTTGATTTGTAAAATTCAGTAAGCAAAATCGCTCTTTGATGGGATATCATCGGTTTTGTGTTTAAACTGTTTTCTCTTAATATTTTAATTCTGTCTTTCATGGTTGCATTGTTACATTGTTATACAACTACCCAATATTTATTCATTTATCTGTATTTTCAACCACCAATTTTTACATCAAAACCCTCTGAGAAAAATTCGTTTTTAATTGTTTCGATTTTCATTTCAGAGGTTGGTTTTGTATCTTTCATCTTATTTTCAATATTATATTTTTCGTACTTTCCTGCAGATGTTCTGTGGTAAGCAAGTAAGTTTATTTTATGTTTTCTATTTAATGAAGAAAGAAATTTTATGATCTCCAGTATGTTCTCTTTTGTATCAGTAATATTGGGGATCAGTGGTATTCTAATATTGATTATTTTGTCATTTTTAGATAAATATTTCAGATTTTGTAACGGGAGCTTATTTGAAACTCCGGTAAATTTTTCGTGAAACTCATTATTAATGATTTTCAGATCGTATAAAAAAAGATCACTAAGCTCTGAAATTTCTTCAATTACATTTTTATTACAAAATCCGGTTGTGTCAATAGTATTATGAATTCCGTTTGATTTGCACAGTTTTAGAATTGCTTTCAGAAATTCTGGTTGCAGTAGTGGTTCTCCACCTGAAAAAGTAACTCCGCCACCGGATTCATCAAAAAATATTAAATCTTTTTTAATTTCATCTAACAATTCTTCGGGCGTATATTTTGTTGAAAATTTTTCAGCATTTACATCATTGTAAAAAATACTTTCAGGGTTATGACACCACCAACAATTCATCAGACAACCCTGGAAAAATACTGTCGTTCTGATCCCGGGTCCATCATGAATACAAAACCTTTGTATGTTCGAAATTCTTGCCTGCATTTTTTATTTAAATTAATTTTTTATCCGTGAAAATCAGTATAATCCGCGTCATCTGCCTGCCCCGTAGCGAAGTGTATCGGGGTGTTCCATTTTTATAGCGGATTTTTCACTAATTCTAACAAGCATTCAACCATATAGCCATTTAACCATTCAGCAATTTTCATTTCCTAAACTCAACACAAATATAATCGTTTCCCGGAACATGCAATTTCAACGAAATATTATCTTTTGAATTTTTAATACTTTTATCAGATATCAGGTCAAACCACTCGCATTTGGTGTTTTCAGAAACGTTTAGTGCATTGAGAGTTATTTCCATTGCTTGTGAATTGAGATTAATAACCACAACACGAAAACCATTATCCGTATTTGTAACTGCTATATTTACATTTTCGTTTGTCCCGAGAATATCAACAGGAAGCGATATTTCGTAAGTTGCCATAACAAAATCAATAACATCACGCACAAGTTCGGGAGTTTGCTCCGCTGCGGTGGTTGCATCAATCAGAAATGTTGCTATTGTTCCTTTGCCGTATTTTTTGATTACAACAGCAGGAGAGCCATCTTCAAATGTAGACACAACTTTTGTGTTTTCAGTTTTCCATAAGGGCAGTTGACTATCAGGCAAGGCACACTGTTTTCCAACTGAAACACGTTTACCTATTGATTCTTTAACAATTATTGAAGAATGATTTTTCGGTTCGCCTTCTTCCACACCGAAAAATTCTTTTCGTTTATAACTGTCAGGTCTTGCCATTGGTATCTGCGGACCAAAAGCAATTACAGCACCACCTTCTTTAACAAACTTTTCAATCCAATCACTGTCGGTTCGTTTGAAACCCGATATATCAGGAAGGATAATTACTTTTTTGTCTTTTAATAATCTTGGCATTACAGAATCATTTGCATGATTGGGCCAATATGGGTAATCTTCATTTAGTGCAGGTACATAAGGTAAAATATCAACAGCAATTCCAAGAGTTCTGAAAGCATCCAAAGCAGGCAGGAAACAATTGTTCCATCGTTCGATCACCCAATCGGAATGCGGAAAATAAAAGGTTAAATTATTCGGCTTGTATGAAATTTTATTGCAAATCAAATCAAAGGCATTCATCCCGTCAATCACGGCTTTTCGGCTTTGTTTGAGTTCAGGAAATTTCTTCATATTACGATGTATGTTGCAGTTATAAGTGAAAAAGCTGATGCCGTCATTTTCGGTAACTGTTGCCGCACTTAAAATCTGAGGATAAATGTTTGCATAGCTTGTTGTGGAATGTTCAGGTGAAATTTTGTTTTCAAGATATCCGAACAACTCAACATGAGTTAGTGCTATTTTGTTTTGCAAATGCTTTGCTCCAATGCCAAGCGAACAAAACTCCTTAACACGTCTTATCGGATATTTTTGACGGTTATCGGGGCGATAGCTTGCCATCACCTGTCCCTGGTAAATAATAATATCCAATGACTCAATTATGCCCAGATAACCTGCAAGCATTGGGTCGTCAGTATAAGGAGAACATCCGCTTAAAAGTCCGGGATTTAGTTTTTTAACATTATCGCTAAATTCCCGCATGAATGGAGCAAAATAAGTTCCGCTGCCTTCAAGATATGTGTAAAATCCAACCAGTGACGGATGAAAACTATAAAGCTCGTAAAGCTCATCCATAATTGATTTTATACTCTCCATCCTGTCTTTTGAATGAATTTCTCTTGTCAAATCCCAACTAACAGACAACAAAACAGGATAACCTTTTTCATCTCCGTTGCGGAGCATTGCTTCAACAATATCTTTTGGTGAGCCGGGTTCCAAATCTGACTTGCATATCTTTGATGGGAAATGTGCAGTATTTCCGATAAGACCGTGAGCAACAATAAAATTACCGCCTGTTTCGTGAAAGTCTTGCAAATATTTGGAAAATTCCTCATCAGGATTATTTTTGTCAAATGTTGAAGGATAACAGAAATCAACTATCATTTTTCCCAACAGAAATGTTGCTTTGCCGATTGCAGAAGGGTTTTCCTTATCTCCTGTCCAAACATGAACAGCATATAATCCTTCCGGTGCTTTATTATCTAAAATTACTTCCGCTTTGAAAACATCCGGTTTGCCCTGTACTTTTTCCAAAAGCAATTCGGAATTTCCAATTGTGGGTTTTAACAAAACAGCTTGAACAGGTTTTTTTGCTTTACTCAATTCCACTTCAATCTTAACTGTGTCACCCCGATGAACTTTGAAAGCATTTACATTAACTTTTATTGTTATGTCTTTTTGAGTACAACTTGTAAATGTCATAAAAATAATAACTGGTAGTATAAACAGCTTACAAAATGTTAAAGGGTTTTTCATTTGGTATTTTTAATTTAATTACAGAACAAATTTATACAAATAATATTAAGAATATTAAAAGACCATTGATGATTTGGAAATGTGAATGGATTTTTATAATTTTGAAAAATAAAAAACACCATAAATATATAATAAAGTATATTTACACATACCTATTCGGGTGGCTAAAAACACCTTTTGGGTGTAATGGTGGTTTTTATAAGAATGTTGGTGTTCATTTTAACGAAAGTGCAAATCAAATTGAGAATTAAATAACAATATAAACTTAATAAAAGGTATCAAAATGGGAAAATTAAATCAGGTCATGAGAAATTTGATAATAATATTCATGAGTATTCTAATCTTACAATCATGTAATCAATCAAACAAACAAAGT
>JAUWSB010000058.1 GCA_030610255.1 Bacteroidota bacterium | reverse complement strand
TTTTGAAGCACTTTCTAAGGGATATTTATCTGAATTAAAAAATATTTTAATAAAAACAGAAAAAGAAAATCTGATTTTGGGTGCAAAATTAATGACCTATATTATTGGCATTCGCTTTCTGACAGATTATCTTAATGGTGATAAATATTTTAAAATTCATCATTCTAATCAAAATTTTGACAGATGCCGGAATCAGTTCAAACTATTATTAAGCATTGAAGAACAAGAAACGGAAATGCAGGATATACTGAATAAATTCATATAAAATAATTGTGATAAAACAAATTAATTGAAAATATTTAAGGAAGTTAAACTTGATCCTCTTGGAAGTTTAGGAATATATCATATCTGATGTTCAAAAACGAACAATATGTGTTCGTAAATGTTCATAACAATCCTTTCGGTTTAAATAACCAAATAACTACTATATTAATATTCAGGCAATTACTGATTTGGCATAATTTTAGTTTATTTATGTAAGTACTTACATAATATTTCAAATATGTCATTTATCAAGGATTTAGAGTCCTTCGCTATCGGAAGCAGGATAAAAAACCTCAGCGATACATTAATGAAGGATATGTCAAGAGTTTACAAAGAACTAGGTATAGATTTTGAACCTCGTTGGTTTACTTTTTTCCAGCTTATTCTTCAAAAAAAGGAAATCCCTGTCACTCAAATTGCAACTGAACTTAACCAAACACATCCGGCAGTAGTGCAAGTAATTAATATTCTTGAAAAGAAGAAATTAATAAACACAAAAAAGGATAAAAATGATAATCGTAAACGACTGGTGAGTCTGAGCAGCAAAGGAAAATCGCTTGCTGAGGAATTATCTCCTTTATGGAAAGATGTTCACATGGCTACAAAAGAAATGCTTGGTGAAAGTGCCCCTGATTTTCTTGAAAAAGTCGGTAAAGTTGAGAATGCCCTTCAGCAAAAAAGCATGTATCAAAGAACCAAAGAAAAAATAAATCCAAGGATAATCAATAATCTTGAATTTGTTGAATACGAAAAAAAATACCTTTCGGATTTCCAAAAGCTAAACGAAGATTGGCTGAATGAATACCTCGAAATTACTGATTGCGACCGTATAATATTGTCCAATCCATATAATGAGATCATCAAAAAAGAGGGACATATCTTCTTTATTATTTCAGAAGGAAAAATTATCGGCACATACTCGCTACAAAAAATAAATAATGAGGCATGTGAGCTTTCAAAATTCACTATTAAAAAAGAATACCGGGGTTGGAAATTTGGAGAACGAATGTTGGAACATGCCATTGACAAAGCCAAAGAGCTAAGATTTGAATCAATAATATTGTTTACTCATCCCAAACTAAAGGAAGCAACCCTGCTTTACAGAAAGAGAGGATTTGAAGTTATTCCCGAATATCCTGAACTTACAGATAAAACTGGTAGATGTTCATTATGCATGCAATTAGTTATAAATCATTAAAATATTAAATTATGAAAACATTTAAATTAAAATCATTAAGAATTGCTTTACAATTGCTTTTAGTAGTTGTTTTTATCGCATCTGTTTTAACTTCTCAGGCACAAAAGAAGGCTGACCAAAAAGACTATCAGGTTAGCAAAGAAGAAAAAGAAATCGTCATCGACAGCATCGCTAAATTTATGAAAGACAAATATGTTTTTCCGGATGTCGGAGAAAAAATGGGCGATCTGGTAAAGAAAAACCTGAAGGATGGTGTTTATAAGGACATTAATAATCCACAGGAATTTGCCGCCAAAGTTACTGAAGATTTGAGGTCGGTAAGTAACGATAAACATATTGGATTAAGGTATGCACCCGAAATGATAGCTATGATAAAGAAAGCTGAGGAGGACGAGAATAATAAAGAGTACGAAGAATATGAAAAAAAGATGAGAGAATCTAATAATTTTGCGTTTAAGGAAATAAAGATTCTTCCCGGTAATGTGGGTTATCTGAAATTTAATCAGTTCTACGATGCTTCTGTTGCAGGGCCTACCGCGATAGCAGCATTAAATTTCCTGGCATATACTGATGCCCTTATTATTGACCTCACAGACAATGGTGGCGGAAGCCCTTCATTGATCCAGCTTATGACAAGTTACTTTTTCGAAGATACAGAGCATTTAAATTCATTCTATATCAGGGAAGGTAATAAAACAAAGCAATTCTGGACACTGCCTTACGTTCCCGGTAAAAAAATGACAGAAACCGACCTCTATGTTCTTACAAGCAGAAGGACATTCTCCGGCGCAGAGGAATTCACCTTCAACTTGAAAAATATGGAAAGAGCAACTATTATTGGAGAAACAACAGGAGGAGGTGCACACCCCGTTGACAGGCATATAATTAACGACAACTTTGGGATTTCAATACCGTTTGGAAGAGCAGTCAATCCTATCACAAATACCAACTGGGAAGGCACTGGTATTGAGCCGAATGTAAAAACAACTAAAGTAAAAGCTAAAGAAACTGCTTATTTATTAGCACTAGAGAAACTTTCGGAAAAGGAGCAGGATGAAAAAATTAAATATGGCATTGACTGGGCAATTGTCGGGCTAAAAGCTAAACTTGAACCGGTTACTCTTGATAAACAAACCTTAAAGAAATATGTGGGAGTGTATGGCCCCAGAAAAATTACATTTGAAAACGGCGCTTTATATTACCAGCGTGAAGACCGTCCAAAAATGAAAATGATTCCTTTAAAAGAAGACTTATTCATGTTTGAAGAGATTGACTACTTCCGTCTGAAAATAATTGTTGAAGATGGTAAAGTAGTTGCTGTTGAAGGGCATTATGATAATGGCAGAACTGATAGAAATGACAAATCTTGATTCAAGACTGAAGAAACGATTTGGAGGGAAGCGATATTTAGTACTAATAACAATCAAAAACTTTGAGGACATAGAACCATTCAAAATTTACAGGTCTGATTATAAAAACATGGATGATTGGTTACCTGTTGAGAATATTGACAATGTAAGAGTAAGATAATAGAGGGGATGTGTATATAATGCAAAAAAATAGACGTGGCTGAATGTGAGTCACGGGGCAAAGCTATGTAAAGAAGTAAGATAAACTGAATAAAAATCATAAAATAAAAGCAAACGGAAAGGACAAAAAAATGAATCCAATTAGATTGAATTTAAAGAACATGAATCAGTTATTTTTGATCTTACTTATTTCGATGCTTCAGTCTTTTATTTTTGCTCAAAATGAAAGCATACCTTTCAACTCCGAAAACTGGCAGATATTTAGCGGAAAGGTTGAAGAACATTTAGGCCAGCAAAGTTTATCCGGTTCGGCTATGTTAAAAGATGTTGAATTTGTAGATGGTATCATCGAATTTGATATTTCCGTGACCGGGCAACGGTCATATCCCGGAATAAGATTTCGCGCTCAATCCCGGGCTAATGCCGAAAATATTTATATTCGACCACACATTATCGGCGTATCTCAAGACGCCCTTCAATATACGCCCATATTTAATAATGAGGCATGTTGGCAGTTATATAACGGCGATGGATTTACTACCGGAATTGAAATGCCCCTCAATGAATGGGTACATGTAAAAATAGAAGTTTCAGGTTCGCAGGCAAGAGTTTATATTGGCGATACTAAAAAACCCACACTAAAAATTGATTATTTAAAGCATGGTAAAAGCAAAGGAGGAATTGCCTTAACTTCACCGCCCAATGGCACGGCACATTTTTCAAATTTCAAAATTGATAAAACGGCAAAATTAAACTTTAAACCGCCGCTAAAAGAAGAAACTCCTCCCGGAATTATTACCGACTGGGAGATTTCTCAGCCATTCAAATACAGTAAAATAGACTTAGAAAAAACCCACATTCAACAAGGTTTAACAGATATTAAATGGCAGAAGCTTAGTTGTGAAGAATCCGGCCTGGTAAATGTTTCCCGTAATATTCAGCGTCGTGGCAGAGAACCGGATTTTATTTTTGCAAGAACCTTTTTAGAATCTGATAAAAAGAAAACTAAAGAACTAAAATTTGGTTATAGTGATTACATAGTAATATTTCTAAATGGAGAACTTCTTTTCTCCGGCAGCAGCCCTTATCAAGGCCGGGGGTCTGCGTTCCTCGGTATAATTGGTTTATATGACGCGGTTACGCTTCCGTTGAAGAAAGGACAAAATGAATTACTGTTAATTGTGGGTGAAATTTTCGGCGGTTGGGGATTTATGTGCCAGGATGGTAAAGCCGTTTACCAGGATAAAAATCTTAAAAAACTTTGGGAATCCGAAAATAAATTTGTCACTTCCGAATCCGTTTTATATGATCCCAAAAGAGAAGTTCTTTATGTTTCCAATTTTGATCAATTCAATATGGGCAACCCGAGAGCACAACAATTCATTTCAAAAGTATCATTAAACGGAGAGATCGAAGAACTGAAGTGGGTTGATAGTCTGAATAACCCTCTCGGTATCACAATTTACAAGGATAGATTATTTGTAGCCGAAAGAAATGCCGTTGCTGAAATTGATTTGGATAAAGGAAAGGTAATTAAAAGATATCCGGCGCCGGGTTCCATTTTCTTAAACGATATTGCAATTGATAATTCGGGGAAGATCTATGTTACCGATTCCAGAAAAAATGTTATTTGGCGATATTCGGATGGAACCGCTGAAGAGTGGCTCTCAGGAGATGCAGTTACTGATCCAAATGTTCTCTATGTTCAAGGAAACACTTTGTTTTTCGGAAACAGTGGGGATCAAAGTCTTAAATCAGTTAATCTATTGGATAAATCAATCAAGACCATCGCTAAATTTGAAACGGGATTTATTGACGGATTTAGAATTGATGAAAACGGAAATTATTTAATATCGCTATGGAAAGGAAAGTTGTATCGTGTAACGCAGCAAGGAGATAAAACTAAAATACTTGATACGACAACACCCGGATTTTTTAGTGCGGATTTTGAGTATATCAAAGAAAAAAATCTATTGATTGTTCCTACGTTTTTTAATAATAGTATAACAGCTTACAAATTACATTAACAAAAAAAGAGATAAGAAATGGATTTGCCAAAAGGTTATAGAATTGAGTTTAAAAATCCTACACCAATTGAATATGATAAAATCAGGAATACAACAGCTTGGGGAAAATTGGATTTAGTAACAATAGAGAAAGGATTAGAAAAATCTTTATTTTCAGTTTGTTTGTACCACAATGACAAACTTATTGGAGTTGGTAGAATAGTCGGTGATGGTTCAATATATTTTTATATACAGGATATTATTGTAATTCCGGAGTATCAAGGAAAAGGATTTGGCAAAATTATAATGAATGAAGTAATGCAATATTTAAATGATAATGCTAACCATAATTCATTTATCGGCTTAATGGTAGCTGAGGGAGTTGAAAAATTTTATCATAAATTCGGATTTAAAACAAGACCAACTTCAAGGCCAGGTATGTATTCTGTTTATAAAAAGACAAAGTGAAAATGAAAAGGATAGATGTAAAGCAAAGGAAATGAAACCCAGCCCACAACAAAGGCATCTAAGAAAATAAAATTCTGTGTAATAATGAGTAAAGAGTATTTTAATATAAAAGATAATTGCAGAAAAGACCTGTTAAAATATCTTTCAAAAGCCATTTCAATAATTCCGGAAATTGAAAGCCCATTAATACTGGATGTTGGATGTGGTTCCGGAGTTCCTACATTAGCATTAGCTGAAAATTATGATGGTACCATTACTGCCGTTGATTTTGATACTAAATCTATAAATAGATTAGAAGAAAAAGTAAAAGAATTAAATCTATCTAACAGAATTACTATTATCAATAGTTCTTTATTTGACTTGGAATTAGAAGAAAACCTATTCGATATAATTTTAGCAGAAGGATTTCTTCATGTTGTAGGTTTTGAAAAAGGGTTTTCAAAAGTAATAAAATTATTAAAGAGGAATAGGTTCTTTATAATCCATGATGAGTTTCGGAATCATAATAAAAAAACTGAATTTATAGAAAGTAATAATTGCAAGATATTAGATTCGTTTAGGTTAGACGAACATGTCTGGTGGAACAATTATTATAAATGCCTTGAAAAAGAAATATCTTCTCAAGAGAATAAATATTTTTTGGAATTATTTAAAAGCGACTTGTATGAAATCGAATTATTCAAGCAAGATCCATCTCAATTCAATTCAGTTTATTATGTAATAGAAAAATATTAATGTCCGAAAAAAAACAATAGATTAAATCAAAATAATAGTAGAAATTGTCGATAAAAAGCACCCTATATCCAAACTGTTATGCATCGTAAAATAGGAAAGGCATTTGAAGTAAAATGGTAGGGGCAATGCAAAGAAAATATGGCGACTATTATCAGCAAATGTTGATCGCCCATGGCAAAGCAATTGAGTTCTATAAGAAATATGGTTTTGAAAAAGCTATAAAGATTTTATCCATATGGATATATCAAGGAAATGATCATTAATATCAATAATTGTATTTATATCGCTAAATCGGGAGGATAAATACAATGAATATATACAAACGTTGAACAATTTAGGAGAAAATAATTTGAAAAAGTATTCACAAATAGCAGCTTTTATTTTATTAATAGTCATTGCATCACAATTTGGTTGTAAAAACCAAAACAAAAATATTAATTCAAATTATGAAATTTTATCTTCTAATGATGAAATAATCATCCCATTTGAAATATATAGAAATGATATTCGAATGAACGCGAAAATAAACAATAAAAATTGCTTTGTACTTCTCGACAATGGAAGTTTGTGGGATGAATTATTATTTTTTGGCAGTCCAAAGGTTGATTCTCTTAATTTAAATATAACTGGTGAAACTTATATTGGAGATTACACTGTTGCAAATCCGATTATTGCTGATGTTGATACAAGTGTAAATATTGCTTTTCAAAATATTGTTTTTAAAAAGCAGAAAGCTATTATAACACGGTATATTCCGGGTTTATCAAATTTGTGGGAAGGTGCCGATTTGCAGATAAGTGCAGCCTTTTTTAAAAACTTTGTTGTTGAAATTAATTTTGATGAATTGTACATCAAACTCACTCTTCCTAAGAAATTTAAATACACCGGCAAAGGGCAGGAATTGAAAATGAAAAAAGGGCCAAATAATTCCAGATTAATCAATGCAAATATTATACAATTAAATGGTAAAGAAATTTCTATTGATTTGTTAATAGATTTAGGAGGTAAACATCCTTTATACCTTCCCATAGGAAAAAGAGATGATATTATACTTCCTGATAACCCAGTTGAATCTGTTCTTGCCAACGGTTTTCAAGGGCCGATAATGGGATACATGGGTAGATTAAAAGGACTAAAACTTGGAAACTATAAACTGGATAGTGTTCTTGTTGCTTATACCAAAGTTGAACCATCGGCTGATGAATATGGGAATACTATGTTGGGTATAAAATTATTGTATCATTTTAATATAACTTTTGATTATCCGAATGAAAGAATTTTTATTGAGCCATCAAAAGATTTTAATAATCGTTTCCATTTTAATATGACCGGATTAGAACTTATACCGGATTTACAAGGAAATCTGAGTGTTATTAATGTTTACCACAATTCACCGGCAGAAAAGGCAGGTATAGTACCAAATGATGTAATTACCCATATTAACCAAACTCAGATTAAAGATTTTGAAATTGAGGAAATCAAAACAATCTTAATGCAAGAGGGACAGAATGTAATTCTTTCAATAAAATCGATGAATCAAACGAAACAAGTAACTATTGCACTGCATGATATATTATAAACTATTTCTAACACACAATATAGCAAAAAGCGGTAACAGCGCAGGTTTCGGGTTTTGTCTCTCGTTTCTGCATTGTATCGGTTTGATACGGAATCTCACACAATTCGCTTCATGCATAATAAAAAAATATTATGAAATGGATTGAACATTTATACGAAAAGAATTATATACTTTTTGAAAAAAAATTAAAACTAAAGAAGTTAGAATATAACAATTAAAAAATGAGAAAAATTATGAAAGAATCAAAATCGAATAATCGGGTAGATCGTAGAGTCTTTATTACTAAAGATCTTGCATGCGGTGCATTCGTAGGAATGGGATGCCCTGGATTGTTGGCAATGAATAGTCAAGAGGGTATTTCAAATCTGTTGCAAGATGAACACAAATTTCAAACAGCTACAAATTTTAATTATGAGCAATTATTCAATTTTACGTTTCGCAGTTGGTTCATTAGTTATATGAAAAGATTACAAGAAGATATCGGAATAGGAAAATTTCTCGAACTGCTTATGAAAGCAGGAGATAATCACTACCGAAGCAGTGTAAAATCGAATTTTGAAAAAATTGAAAATAAGTCTGTTCAGTCATTAATTGAAAATTTTTGGGTGCGGACTCAAAAAAGCAAATTCGGTAATGCAATCCTGACAATTGAAATACCGGAAAAGTCTTCCAACAAAGGGACAATTAAAATAACCGAATGTTTATTCGCCAAAACATTCATAGAAAATGATGCTGGTGATATCGGATATGCAGCAATCTGTCACGCCGATTTTGCCGTGGCTGAAGAATTTAATCCGGATATCAAGCTTACCAGGAATAAATGTTTAATGAATGGTGATGAATGCTGCTTGTTTGAATACACTCTTGATATATAATTCACAATATTAAAAAAAAGAGATTTCAAATGAATCTGAGTAAAAAAATATACTTAATAGTCATTCTTACTTTGTTTGTATTCACAAGCTGCAAAACACAAGATAAGAAGAAAAGTGAAACGGATTTCAGTCAATTAAAAGGGGCTTACCTGGGTCAAAATCCTCCGGGCATGACTCCTGAATTATTTGCCCCAGGAATTATTACAACCGACGCCAGCGAAGGATGCTCCGGCTGGGGTAATAATATGGAATATTTCATTTTCCAGAGATGGATAGATGGAAAATCCCTGCTTTATATAATGAATCAAAACAACAAAGTATGGAGCGTCCCCGAATTTCTTCCCTTTGTTGATAAATACCAGGTTGGTGATTTTACAATTGCCACCGATGGCAAGACAATGGTTTTTGCATCTAAAATATTTATAGATGAAATCGGATACGAAGGTGAAGGAGGCAACATTTGGATCGTTGAAAAAACAGAAACAGGGTGGAGCGAACCAAAACATATCGGGCTGGAAATAAACACGAAGTATCATGACAGCTATCCTTGTCTTACCGCAAACGGTAATCTATATTTTTTCAGCAGAAGACCGGGGGGATACGGTGATTCGGATTTATATATGTCGGAGTTTGTTGAAGGAAAGTATCAAGCCCCGGTTAATCTTGGTCCGACGCTCAATACCGAATACCACGAATGGGATACATACACCGCTCCCGATGAAAGTTATATGATATATTGTTCGATGATGCCAGAGGGATTGGGAGATGATGATCTTTATATAACATTCAAACAAAGTGATGGTTCATGGAGTAAGCCGGTTCATATGGGCAATGAAATTAATACAGAGAAATCTGAGAACAGACCGTATATTTCCCCTGATGGAAAATATTTCTTTTATACCAGTACAATTAGAGGCAATAGAGATATTTACTGGGTAGATGCGAAAATTATTGAAAATTTAAGGACTGAAGGTTTAAATAATTGAAGATAATATCTGGTTACTGTGCCTTTTCGTAATCCTGATAGTATGTTAAACAAAACCAATATTATTGAAATTATAGAAGACAATGACCTTGTATTTGAAATAAAAATTACTGAATGCCTGGCAGAAAAAGTATTTCGTGAAGAAAATGCCTGTGATATTGGTTTTGCCGCTGTATGTTTTGCCGACTATGCTTTACCTCAAGCTTTTAATCCTAAAATAAAATTAATTAGAGATAAAACTGTAATGCAAGATCATAAATTTTGTAATCATAAATACACAATATCAGAATAAGTTAACAAATATCAAGATTCTTAATTGCTGCTAAACATCAAATAAACAAAATATATTATGAAAGACTATAAATTTCTTTTTCTTTTACTAATTCTTGTTTTAACTAATTGCAACGATGGAAATGAGGTTAGCCCTCAAGTTGAAATCAATGAGGGATCATGGGTCAAATATTCTCCAATAAAATGGACCCATGATGGAATCCCTATTAGTGGAACATTTTGTAAAGTATATTCAGACGCAGCTAGTAATGCCTTAAAATTACAATGTTTGGAGTTTGCAGATAAAATGTTTGGAGAAATTTTAGCCCAATTCAGTTTTGATGATCTTGATGATTTGAGACTTCCACCAGAAAATGATAAAATTAATGTATATATAAATACAGAGCATGAAGATAATATTGCTTATGCATACTGGGGAACAATTTTTATTACAATCAGAACAATTGCACTTGACACTAACCGATATGAATATTTATTTAAACATGAGCTAACACACGAATTTGAATTCCTAATTGAGGGAACTGTAAATTTAGGAACAGATGTATGGTTCAGGGAGGCAATAGCAATTTATTGTGGAGGTGGTTTTGACTATATAAACACAATTGACGATCTTGAAGATTGGATTACAGCGAATGAAAACTTCCCAGGTCAAGGAAATCCAATTATGATTCATGTTTGGGATGACTTTCCTGATGGTTGCGATATTACCGGATATTATTGTAAAGCATTTGACATAACAATGAAATATTTACTCGACCCAAAGGGCTTAAATAAATCATTCCAAGATGTGCTTAATGTATTTTATGATATTAGAGATGGAGATTCATTTAGTATAGCTTTTCAAAATAATTTTGATTTAAACCTGATAGCTTTTGAAGACGAATTCTATGATCGAATAAGGGACTTTTTAACAGATTAATAAGAAGTATTTTTTCCAGAAACAACATCACTAGTGCTTTAAGAATATTTTGATTTGAAGATAAAATTATAGAAGATCTTAGACCAAAAGAATTGAAGTAAAGGAGAAAAACCATGAAACTTAAAGCAATTTGTGTCGGAATTATATTGTTCATTATTTTCGTATTTAGTAGTCACGCTCAACAGGATGATTTCCCACTTCTCAAAGGCCCCTACCTTGGCCAGAAACCACCGGGTATGAAACCGGAGCTTTTTTCGCCAGGTATTGTGTCAACGAACGATCATATAGAGATGGGATGTATCTGGACACCTGATGGTAGAGAATTCTACTTTGGCAGATCCGAGACATCGGAAATTGGTTCGAATTGGGCGATTTGGGGTATGCGAGAGAAAGATGGCATATGGAGCGAGCCTCAGATTGTTGCTTTCTCAGGCGTATACCGGGATATTGCTCCATTCATCACACCAGATGGGAAATACATGATTTTTTACCGTATGAGTTCTCAAAAGAACGAGACGCGTCAGGGATCATGGATTGTGAAAAGAACAGGAGACGCATGGGGCGAACCACGATTCTTCGTCGATGCGTATTGTCTTACTACTAAAGACTTCCGAACATTCTATTTCACAACAGAACGGAGTGAGGAAACCAGCAAAGACATTGGCCTGATGACCCTCGATCATGGCATTTTCTCCGAGCCAATGAAACTGGAGGGCGGGTTGAATTCTAAGGAATGGGAGGCTCATGGAAGCATTTCCCATGACGGCAGTTTCATGCTTTTTGATCGAGTCAAAAGTACGTTTGTCAGTTTTCGGAAATACGATGGTACGTGGAGCCGGGGATACGATCTGGGTGGGAAATTCCACATACCCTCTGTTTCACCTGACGGAAAATACATATTCTTTGAATCGAATCATGATATTTATTGGGTGGATTCTAAAATCATTGAAGAATTAAAACCGGAAGATTTGAAGTGAAGGAATTAACGGACCTCCTCCTCCTTCACATATTCCAGGCACGTGGGCGTCATTTTAATGTAAAAGAAAAAGTATATGAAAAAGAAAAACATACCAACTCTAATAGCCATATCAGTTCTATCATGGATAATGGTCAATATGTTTCACGAAATTCTTGGTCATGCTGTATTTGGTATTTTATCAGGTTTAAAACTTAAAGCCGTTAATACGACAACTGCATATCTTGATGTAAATTGGGAAAATGAAATTGCTCAAAACGGATTTTTTGGATTAAGACTTACACTTATAGGAGGTGTTTTAATAAATTTTCTTACTGGACTAATTGCCTATTTAGTATTAAAATATAAAAAAGCTCTAAATTCTCAGATGCGTTTGTTTCTCTGGCTATTTGCATCTTTTAGCTATATTATTATCGTAATGAACCTCGTAACTACCCCATATCTTGGAGGCGGAGATCTCGCTGGAATTATAAGAACTTACGATACTCAAGGCCCTGCAAGCATTATTGTTCTAATTATTGGATTATTAATAATGATTTTGGGTTACATATTTTTGCAAAAAAGCTTTATGCCAAAAATTAAAGGGCATCGGTCAGTTCTACTTTCTATTACAACGATACCGATTTTAACAGTTATTATTGTACAAACATTATCGCTTTTAAAAAGCCCTTTTGCTTATTTACCTCCGTCTCAAAATCATCTACTTGCATCGGCATTTACGTATTTTCATTTTTTACTCTGGGCTCTGATAGTGAATCTTTTTCCTTCTTCAAGTAAAAAAAATTCTATTGAAGGTTTAATACCAGGCACATCTAAATTATGGATAATAATAGCTGTAGTAATGTCAATATTTTACATCTTTATACTTGGCTCTGGAATTGGTTCTTTTGAAGGACATCCAAGCTTGTAGATGTAATAAACGAACGC
>JAUWSB010000071.1 GCA_030610255.1 Bacteroidota bacterium | reverse complement strand
TATTTTTTGCTTGGGAATTATTTGTATTTGAATTAAATTTGTCACGTTAACAAAAATTGTAAATCATTTTAAATTTGGAGGTAAAATTGGGAAATATAGCAACTTCAGGAAACAAAGGTAAAGGAGTACGTTCCGATTGTTTCATCACCATTGAACTAACGGATAAAGAGGGAATTGATATTCAATTACAAAGTAAAGTAGGAGTTATTTTTGGAGAAGAAATAATTAAAGAAATTAAAAATATTTTAAATTATTTTGGCATTACAAAAACAAAAGTACATTTAGAAGATTCGGGCGCACTTGCTTTTATAATTGCTGCAAGGGTTGAAGCTGCCGTTAAGCAATTAATTCAGACGGATAAAGAATATTTACCTGAATTAATAGAAGAAAATAAATATCAGACAACAAAGGACAGGAACCGTTTTTCAAGATTATACCTGCCGGGGAATACACCGAGTTTGATGATCAATGCAGGTATTCATAAACCTGATGGAATTATTTTAGACCTTGAAGATTCGGTTGCCCCTGATAAAAAAGCAGAAGCTTGCTTATTGGTAAGAAATGCTTTACGTCATTTGAATTTTTATGGTGCCGAGCGAATGGTACGAATAAATCAAGTGCCAAAAGGCCTGGATGATTTGGATTTTATAATTCCGCACAATGTGAATTTAATTTTAATTCCTAAATGTGAAAGTGCCGGCCAGATTCATCAGGTAAATAAGAAAATTGATGAATTAAAATCCAAACATAATATAAAAGATACTGTTTGGTTGATGCCGATTATTGAAAGTGCCCTTGGAGTTATCAATGCTTATGAGATTGCAAGTGCTGCCGATAATGTAGTTTCGCTGGCTATTGGTTTGGAAGATTACACAGCAGATATTGGGACAAGAAGAACCAACGAAGGAACAGAATCATTTTTTGCAAGAAGCCAGGTAGTTAATGCTGCAAGAGCGGCCCGGATACAACCAATTGATTCGGTATTCTCTGATGTGGCGGATATGGAGGCACTGAAGCAAAATGTTTTAAGATCAAAAGCCCTTGGATTTGACGGAATGGGTTGTATCCATCCGCGGCAAATTGAAGTTGTTCATGAAAATTTTGCACCTGATAAAGCTGAAATTGAAAAGGCAAAAAAAATTGTAAATGCTTTTATTGAAGCTAATGAAAAAGGATTGGGCGTTGTTTCACTTGGAACAAAAATGATAGACCCACCAGTAGTAAAAAGAGCCCAAAACACAATTAACCTTGCTGTCAATATGGGTAAATTGCAAAAAAACTGGAGAGAAGAAATTTAATATCTGATTTAATTTATAAAAACAATACGCAAATAATATTAAAATACATTTTAATGAAAAAATACGATAAATTAGTAAAAAATGCAGTTGGAAGAATAGTTCCCACAATTATTAACGGTGAAGAACATATACCATTCAAAGGTGTAGGTAAATATATACCTGATGGAAGAAAATTTGCACCTCGTTTATCTTCATGTGCCAATTATCCCGATGATGGAAATAAGCTTGTACCAAGTTTAAAAGAAGCCCTGATTAAAGCAGGACTAAAAGATGGAATGACAATTTCCACTCATCATCATTTTAGGAATGGTGATATTATTGCAGTGCAGATATTTGATATTGTACATGAATTAGGTATAAAAGATATCAGATGGTTTCCATCAGCTTCATTTCCATGTCATGAGCCGTTAATAAAATATATGGAGGATGGTACTATCAACAGGATTGAAGGAAGCATGAACGGACCTCTGGGTAGATTCTGCTCCGAAGGAAAAATGAAAGGGATTGGTGTTCTTCGTTCGCATGGTGGCAGATACCAGGCAGTGCAGGATGGTGATGTGCAGATTGATATTGCAGTTATTGCTGCACCAACGGCTGATACTTTCGGGAATGCAAATGGTGTTAACGGACCCGCAGCTTGTGGCTTACTTGGTTTCGCTCTTGCTGATTCGCAATATGCAGATAAGGTTATTGTTGTGACCGACAACCTGGTTCCATTTCCTTGTATCCCATGGCAAATTCACGGTAACTATGTTGATTATACTGTTAAAGTTGATAAAATTGGTATCCCTGAAAAAATCGTTTCCGGTACAACACGAATTACAAAAAGCCCCGACCGACTTCTGATTGCAGAAATGACAGCAAAATTTTGTGATGAAGCAGGTATAATCAAAGATGGATTTTCGTATCAGGCAGGTGCGGGAGGTACTTCTCTTTCAATTGGAAATTATTTTGGAGATATGCTGCGCGAACGAGGTATTAAAGCCCGTTTTATTAGAGCAGGTAGTAATAAATATCCTGTTGAAATTCTTGAAGAGGGTCTTGTTGATTTTATTCTCGACGGACAAACATTTGATTTGGAAGGTGTACGTTCTATGCGCGAAAACCCGAACCATATAAATACAAGTCCTTTTACAAGTTATAATTATCATGGCAAAGGAAACTTTGCAACTATGGTTGATGTTGTAGTTTTAGGTGCTACTGAAGTTGATGTGAATTTCAATGCTAATGTAGTTACACATTCCGACGGGTATTTATTACATGGAATGGGAGGCTGGCAAAATTGCCTTTTCTCTAAATGTACAATACTTCCAATTCCTTTATTCAGAGACCGTATTCCTGTCATTAAAGACGAAGTTACAACTATTTGTGGTCCTGGCGAACTGATTGATGTAATTGTTACCGAAAGGGGTATTGCAATTAACCCTAAAAGAATTGACCTGATTGAAAAATTGAAAGGCTCGGAATTGCCTGTCAAAACTATTGAAGAATTAAAAAACGAAGCAGAAAAAATTTGTGGAGTACCTGCTAAACCAAAATTAAGTGATGAAATCGTTGCAGTAATAAAATGGGTTGATGGTACTATTATTGATGCTGTTAGAAAAGTTGAATAGGAATAAAACAGATAGGAAAGAAGACAACTGGAATTTGGAAATTTGTTGTAGTTGGTAGAAATAAATAGAAATTGATTGAAATTGGAAATCCATCCATACGGACTAACTTCGCTTCGTACGGACAAGTTTGGAAATTTGGAAATGGAATGTTTATGTATTGTACCATAAATCTAAAAAAACATTTCTTTGTATGAAAATTGAATATAATAACCTTTATACCCATTTTGTTTTCACAACTTATTATTAAATTCAAAAAAAAATATTATATTTGATGAAATAAAATAATCAAATATAACTCTATCAGCTTTGCCAACACGTAATATACTTGTAAAATATTGGGGTTTTTCATCATTCCGTCCGATGCAGGAAGAAATAATAAATTCCATTCTGGAAGGAAATGATACTTTAGCATTGCTACCTACAGGTGGAGGTAAATCCATTTGCTTTCAAGTGCCTGCAATGGTGTCAGAGGGAATTTGTATTGTAATCACACCCTTAATTGCTTTAATGAAGGATCAGGTTGAAAATCTTAAAAATAGAGGGATTAAAGCAGTAGCAATATATTCGGGCATGCATAGAAACGAAATTGATATTGCATTTAATAATTGTGTTTATGGTAATGTAAAATTTTTATATATCTCACCCGAACGTCTTGAAACTCAAAACCTGAGAGAGAATATAAAAAAAATGAACGTTAATCTTTTGGCAGTTGACGAAGCTCATTGTATCTCGCAATGGGGCTATGATTTTAGACCTCCATATCTTAAGATTGCTGAAATTAGACAAATAATACCGAATGTTCCTGTTTTAGCATTGACTGCTACTGCCACTCCTGATGTGGTTAAGGATATACAGTTAAAGCTTGAATTTAAGCAAGAAAATGTTTTTCAGAAAAGTTTTGAACGTAAGAACCTTACTTATGTAGTGATAAAGGAAGAGGACAAGCTAAACAGACTGTTGAAAATCGTAAGTAAGATAAAAGGTACGGGAATTATTTATGTAAGGAATAGAAGAAAAACGCGTGAAATATCAGACTTTTTAAATAAAAATAAAATAAAAGCCGACTATTATCATGCAGGTTTGGAACAAAAAATTCGTGATAAAAAGCAAAATGCATGGATGAAAGGCGATATCAGGATAATTGTGTCAACCAATGCTTTTGGTATGGGTATTGACAAGTCAAATGTTCGTTCTGTTATTCATCTGGATTTGCCTGATTGTATCGAAGCTTATTTTCAGGAAGCAGGCCGTGCCGGCAGAGATGAAAAACAATCTTTTGCAATCTTGCTATATGAACAAGCTGATATTATAAATGCAAAAAATAATCTTTTAACTGCATATCCTGATATCGATAAAATCAAATCAATTTATCAGGCACTGGGAAATTATTTTCAATTAGCTGTTGGTAGTGGTAAGGATGTTTCTTTTGATTTTGAGATCAACGATTTTTGTAATAACTACAAATTTCCTCCATTAATAGTTTACAATGCACTGAAATTTCTTGAAAAAGAAGGTTATATTTTGCTAAATGAAACAGTTAATTCTCCTTCACGTATTAATTTTATTGTAAATAAAGAAGATTTATACAGGTTTCAGGTTGAGAATTTATATTATGATAATTTTATTAAACTTATTTTGCGGTCATACAGTGGTGTTTTTAGCGATTTTGTAAAAATAAGCGAGACTGAGATTGCTAACAGATCAGGGATGAAATCAGAAAATGTTTATAAATTTCTTAAAAAGCTTCATCAATTGAATATACTTACATACATTCCGCGAAAAAACAAACCACAGTTATTATATACAAGAGAAAGAATAGATAAAAAAGATCTTCTAATTTCAAAGGAAAATTATAAAGACCGTAAAAATGCTGCGAAAAAACGTCTTCAGGCGGTAATTGATTATGTGTCTTCAATAAATAAATGTCGTAGCCAGTTGCTACTTGCTTATTTTGGTGAAACAGGTTCAAAACCTTGCGGTAAATGTGATGTTTGTCTTAAACGAAACAAAATGGAAATCAATGAACTTGAATTTAATATTATCCTTGAAAAAATTAAGCCGATACTAAAAGATAAGCCGGTATCTGTAACAGAAATAGTTGATACAGTGAAAGGTGTTAATGAAGATAAAGTAATAAAAGTTATACAATGGCTGAAGGATAATGATAAATTGGATGTTGTGGAAGAAAACAAACTATACTGGAAAAGACAATATAGAATCAGATTTTAGTTTTATTTTTACAGAAAAATTTATAAATATAAAAATATAAAGTCATGAAAAGAGAATTTTTTAAAATTTTAGCTTTTATTTTTTTAATTGTTTTTATTAAACAGGCAACCGGACAATCAGAAAAAGTATTTGTTGGCTTATCAGTAGGTCCGTGTATTCCCTTAAGTGATTATAAATCAACGGATTTATCTAAAGAAGAATCCGGATTTGCAAAAGTTGGATTCAATTTTAATATTTCTGTTGGTTATAGATTAAGTCGTAACTTTAGTTTGGCTGCACTGGTAACAGGTTCAACAAATTCAATAAACAGATCTGCTTTACAGGATGAAATAACTGATATAAACACGGAAGAGTTACCTAATACTTCTTGGTCGGGTGAAGCAGGTACCTGGGGTATTGGCGGCATACTCATAGGAGGCTTGGCTACTCTTCCTCTTTCCAGCAGATTTTTTATAGATTTCCGGGCTTTATTTGGAATTTATACTGCTTATTCTCCTGAATATACATTATATGCAAGTACTATTATTCAGGGTTCACCTGTTACTTATACTTTTGAACGCGAAAAATATCACGGAACATCATTTTCTTATAATTTCGGAACAGGGCTCAAATATAAAATGGGTAATAAATATTTAATCGTTAATGCCGATTATACAGCATCTAAACCAGAGTTCAAGGATGTTAAATTTCATAATATAGATGGTACTATCAATACCCAAACTTTTAAACAAGATATTAATTCCCTGAATGTTACTATTGGGCTGGGCTATTACCTTTAAAAATAAAAAAAGATGAACTATGTTTATTCATCTTATGATCTCTAAACAAAAGAGGCTGTCCCTTTTGAGACAGCCTCTTTTATAAACTTTTGTAAATATTATTTTACTGTTTTTTGCAATGAGGCACCTGGTTTAAATTTAACAACTTTTTTAGCTGCAATATTAATTTCTTTACCTGTTTGTGGGTTTCTTCCTTTTCTGGCAGCTCTTTTAGCTACACCGAAAGAACCAAAGCCAACCAATGCTACTCTTTCACCTTTGTAAAGTGCCTTTGAGGTTGCACCAATGAATGCATCTAATGCTCTTTTGGCATCAGCTTTTGTTAATTTTGCGTCTGAAGCCATTGCTTCAATTAATTCTGCTTTGTTCATTTTTTTAAGTTTTAATTAATAATTATAATAAAGAAGATATGCAAATATAAGCTATTTCAATAAAAAAACAAGAATATTCTTCTAAAACCCTTGAAAATGTTAATAAAACAAGTGTTTTGTTAATAACTCATCGCATAAATGACCGTTATAGCAAGTGTTTTAGGTGATTTTAGGCTATTTTAAGTTTACTTTCCATTTTTCATTAATACTAAAACCTCTAAGAAAATTTGCAATTTTTATTCTTCTCTTGCCTGCTAACTGTAGTTCTTTTATAAGTATAATTCCATTATTAACAGCAATATTTAATTTTGTTTTTCCATCTGTAATAATTGTACCTGGTTTAAATGAATGTGAGATATTTTCAGTGGATACAGAGAAGATTTTTATTGAAAACATTTTGTTTTCAGGTGATATCAGTTCTGTAAAAGCAGCAGGGTAGGGGCTTAACCCACGAATAAGATTATGAATTTCCGATGTGCTTTTCAGCCAGTTTATTTTGCATATTTCTTTTATTAGTTTTGGGGCTGTTTTTAATTTTGTTTTAGAGTTGATAAAAGCTGTTTGATCTGTTGTTGTGATATTGTTTTCCTCAATTGCCTTGACGGTTTTTAATACGAGTTTTGCCCCGAGAATTTTTAATTTATCATGAAGTTCACCAAAATTTTCATCAGGCAGGATATTTGTTTTTTCCGAAAAAATAATTTTTCCCGTGTCAATTTTATGTTCAAGTAAAAAAGTAGTTACACCGGTTTCAGTTTCACCATTGATAATAGCCCAGTTAATAGGAGCGGCTCCTCTGTATTGTGGTAATAATGATGCATGAAGATTAAATGTGCCTAATTCCGGTATTTTCCAAACAGCTTCAGGCAGCATCCTGAAAGCAACTATTATTTGAAGGTTAGCTTTAAGTGATCTTATTTGTTTTAAAAATTCCGGATCCTTTAAATTAACAGCTTGTAAAAGATTCAAATTATGCTTAAGGCAGTATTTTTTTACAGGTGATTGTTGTAATTTTTTTCCTCTGCCGGCAGGTTTGTCAGGAGTTGTAATTACAGCAACAATGTTATAACCGTTTTTTAATAATATATCTAAGGAGGAAACGGCAAATTCCGGGGTGCCTAAAAAAATTATTCTAAGTTCTTTTGTCATTTTGAAATTTTAGATAAAAATAAAAAAAATACCTGATCAATCAATCTGACCAAGCATTAATTTTTTTTATTCGGCTTTGAAGATCCTCGTTTTATTGTTATCGGTTATACGTTATTTGTTAAAAAATACAACGTATAACATATAACATTTAACTTAACTTATTACATTTAGTAATACACATATCAACATACAGATTACAGAGTTAATAATCCTTAGCTGATAAACTTTTAGCACGGGCAATGTATTTGTCGATCTCTCTGGCTTCGTAACTTTGATAAAATTCTTTTTTAATTCTTTCATAAATTTTTAATGCTTTGTTGTATTCGCCAAGTTCTTCGTAAGTCCATGCTGCTTTCATTAAAAATGCCGGAGCAGTGAATTCATTGTTGCTTTTTCCTGCGGCTTCCAAATAGTAAGTTATTGATTTTTCAGGATCACCGAGTTCCATGTAGGCATCACCAATTGCGGCTGAAGCCATAGGTCCTATGATTTGATCAGAACTGCTGAAATTTTTTAAATAATCAATTGCTTCTTCAAACTCGCCCTTTTTTAAAAAACAAATCCCTGCATAATAATTTGCAAGGTTTCCGGTTTTAGTACTACTGTAATCGTCAATAATATCAAGGAATCCCAGATAGTTGCCGTCGCCGTATAATGCTCTGTTTAAAGAGTCTTGCTCAAAATACATTTCAGCCATGAATATTTGGGATTGTGCTTCCTTTTCAAGAGGTGCAAGATAAAATTTCTTGTATCCAAAATATCCTAAAACTAAAACCACAATTATTCCAACGATAATAGTTAATATTTTCTGGTTTTTTTCAATAAATTGTTCGGTTTTACCTAATACTTCTTCAACAGCTACAATTTTTTCTTCTGTTTTATCCTTCTTTTTTGCCATAGTTTTATATTTTTGTGGTGCAAAAGTAAATTATTTTATTAAGATATTAAATTTTGTTAGAAAAAAATTATTCCTATTTTTACAAAAAATTTAAAATATGGGAAAAGGTGATAAAAAAACAAAAAGAGGAAAAATCGTTATAGGTACTTATGGGGTTAGAAGACTAAGAAAGAAAAAAAAGAATGTATTTTTACCTAAAAAAGAAGTTGAATTGAAAGAAAAAGCAGAGGAACTAAAACCAGAAACTTATGCTCGAAAATCAATTCAAGAAAAGACTGTAGCAGAATCAAAACTTAAAACAACTGCTAAAAAAACGAGTTCCAAAAAAGCAGAAGAAACTGTAATAGTTCAGGAATCAAAAGCAGAAACCAAACCAAAAACTAAAGCAGAAACCAAACCAAAAACTAAAGCAGAAACCAAACCAAAAGCTAAAGCAGAAACCAAACCAAAAGCTAAAGCAGAAACTAAACCAAAAGCTAAAGCAGAAACTAAACCAAAAGCTAAAGCAGAAACTAAACCAAAAACCGCTGAAAAGAAAACAACAACAAAAAAGACCGAAACAAAAGTAAAAGCGACGAAAAAGAAAACAACAACAAAAAAAGAGGAAAAACCAAAAGAGAAGAAAGCTGAGTAAGAAGCGGCAGTGGCAGTATTAGTATCAGTAGCAGTAGCAGTAGCAGTAGCAGTTTGTAGTAAGATATTCTGTTGATACTTCCAGATACTCGCGATAGAGTGAAGTCGTTAACTTTGCGACTATAGATTTTTTGCTAATTTCTTAAAAACATTTCCTCTTTCTTCAAAATTTTTAAATATGTCGTAACTTGCGGCAGCAGGCGATAACAAACAAACTGACACGGGAGTACTGTGCTTTTTGATTATATCAAAAACTTCTTCAAAATCATTGGCAGTAAAATATTTTTGTTCTGTACCGGGCAATTTTTTTATTTCTGACAACATTCTTTTTCCTGCTTTCCCTGTAAAAATCAGGTTGTTTATCTCCGAACGGTTAATAAATTCAGCAAATTTCCTGTAATTTATTCCTCTGTCAAAACCACCTAAAATTAATGTGTCAATTTCACCAAGAGTGTTTATAGCTTCAATAGTTGCTTCAGGGATAGTAGCAATTGAATCGTTGTAAAAATGAATATTGCCGAATTTCCCAACATATTCAATTCGGTGTTCAAGTCCTTTGAATGTTGAAATTCCTTTAACGATCTGATTGTCGGGAATATTAAGTATTTTGCAACAGTTTATGGCTGCCATTATGTTTGTGAGGTTGTGAGTACCTGACAAAAACCGTTTTTTATTTAAATTAAAAATCTTAGATATTTTGCCATTTTGAGAAAATATTATTGTATTATCTTTTATAAAACTTCCGTTTTTTAATTGTTTGTTTTGAGAGATTCCGTAGGATTTACCAATAGGTTCAAAAGAATTAACAAATTCATTAATAATTTTGTCATCCGAATTGCAAATAAAAAAATCGTCCTTTTGCTGGAATCTTAAAATGTTGAATTTAATATTCTTGTAATTTTCAAATGATTGGTAAAAATCAAGATGTTCTTCAAAAATATTTAATAAAATTGAAATATGCGGAGAAACGCAAATATGCTCTAATTGATGTGAAGATAATTCAAAAATAATTTTAGTATCAGTGTTTATATCCGGTAATGATTCAAAGGGAGGAATACCGATATTTCCTATCAAAACGGAATTATTATCTGATAGTTTTATAGTATGAAAAATTAAGCTTGCAGTTGTGCTTTTACCTTTGGTTCCGGTTACTCCGATAGTTTGTTTGCCAAAAGCACGAAGAAAAATATCAGATTGTGAAGTAATCTTATTTTTTGGAATTTTGTATGAAATATTTTTTAATGAAATTCCGGGAGTTTTGATTATCAGGTCAAAATCATTTAAGTTATCAAGATATTTATTGCCGAGGATAAAATTTATGTTTTTGTATTCTGCATCTGTATTTATATGTTTTTTCAGGGAATGATCTTTATCAGCAACTGTAAATATTTTATTTGGAAAAAATTTTCCAAGTATTTTATAGCTTGACCGGCCTTCTTTGCCAAAACCAAGTATCAGTATTTTTTTGTTTGGGATTATTTGATTTAATAATTTAATCATTGATGGCAGAATTTAGAAATTTGTATCATATTAATCTTTAAGTTATAAGTTATAAGTTATTGGTTATTAACACATAACGTATAACATATAACATATAACTTTCAACAACATTACCTAATCAATACACTGATTAGATATAAGAACTTGTTCAAATTCGCTATTTATAAAGTTTTCCTGATTATATTTTTTTAAAAGCAAATTAAAATCAGTTTTCTTGTAATTATTAAAAAGTTCTGAATTTTTATAATATTCCAGAAGAAATGGTAAATTGTTAAAGTTTATTATTTGTATAGTCTGGCATAATGCAGCATTTATTTCATCAATTGTTCCAACACATTCAAATGGTTTTGTTTTTTCTTTTCCGATTAATTGGTTAAAAACGGGCAGTAATTTTTTATCATTAAGTAAATTTTTATTAAAAATTGAAAATAATTTTGATTGTGAAATAAATGGAGATAATATTATATATGTAAATAAACATTTTGGACATTCTCCGCACCAGATGCCTGTTTTACTTCCTGTATTGCAACTTCTGAAAATATTAAAATACTCGGAAAAATCTGAAAATAATTTTCCAATCTGAAGCTCGTTCAGAGGTCGTAAAAAACTAAAATAATTAATATCTTCTGTAATGTATTTATTCACATAAAATCTGAAATCTTTTTCAAATTCATACGATTTTGAATATTGATGATTGATATTTGTGTTACTGATTGTAGCTTCGTTTGCACTTGATTCGTTGGATAAAGCAATGTTTTTACAAGCTGTTAAAATAGCCGAAAGTACCGAAATAAAGGCAAGCAGAGCTGAGAAAGGAGTATGACCGTTTAAAAAATCAAGTTCATTTAATTTTAATAATTGTGGATGTATAGTTCGTTGAACCTCAATTATATTTTCTCTTGAAAATCCAGCAGCTTCAATGATTTCCATGCTTGCTTTTCCGGGATTTAATACAAAGGGTAAAATTTTCTTTCCTGAATTTAAAAGGAGTTTTAAAGAAACAATTGAATCTTTGCCTCCCCCATTCGGAACGATTACATCATTGATGGTTTTAAATGTTTGTTTAGTCAGT
>JAUWSB010000231.1 GCA_030610255.1 Bacteroidota bacterium | reverse complement strand
TATAATCCTCTTATTATCTATAGTTGCATGCAATCCTACCAGAAGCCTGAAAAAAAATGAATACCTCCTGAAGAATAATACCGTTAAAATTGAAAGTGACAAATTAAAAATTGCTAAAGAAAATATCACCGGATTAATCCAGCAAAAGCCCAATAAAAAATTATTCGGACTTGTTCGCTTCAAATTATGGTTTTTCAATATTGCAAACAAAGGCAAAGAAACAAAGTTTAAAAAATGGATTAAAAAATCACTTGGCGAAAGACCTGTTATTTATAGTCAAAACATGGCAAAAAGCTCATTGATTCAAATCAAGGCTTATATGAATAACATTGGTTATTTTAATTCCAAAGTAAAAAAATCTGAAAAAATTCATAAGAAACAAGTTAGCGTTGTTTATGAAATTAAGCCGGCAATACCATACAAAATCAAAAACATCAAATATAATATTAAAAATAATGCAATAAAAAACATTGTTCTTTCCAATAAATCTATTTCATTGATAAAACAAGGAAATATTTATAATGCTTATGATTTAGAAGATGAACGCAATCGTATTACAAAAAATCTTCAAAACAACGGGTATTACTTTTTTAACAATGAATATATTTTTTATGAAGTTGACAGTGCATTTAACAACCACAGCCTTGATATAACCATTGGTATTAAAAATATTAAAGTAGTGTCAAAAACCGAGAGCGGTAAATTTACTGAAGAAAATCATTATCCGTTTTACATAAACCGAATTTACATAAACCCCGATTATAGTCCATTAGCAAGCGACACAATCAAATACGACACTTTAGTTGAAGCTGTTCATCAGATTTCAAAAGACAATCCCGAAAGCAAATATTTTTTCCTTTATAATAATAAATTAAAGATCAAACCCCAAACGATCTCCCAATCAATTTTTATTAATCCCGGACAGCATTTTATTATGAAGGATGTTCAACAAACCTATAAGCGGCTTTACGAACTGAGAATGTTTAAATATGCAAACATTCACTTTACCAGAGATATTGCTGATACTAATCAAAGTATTCATAGCAAACATTTGCTTGATTGTAATATCAATCTTTCAAGATCAAAAGTTCAGTCATACACTATTGAAGCCGAAGGAACAAATTCGGGTGGAGACCTCGGGATCGGTGGTAATTTGATTTATCAAAATAAAAATATTTTCAGGGGAGCCGAAATACTAAGCATAAAATTTAAAGGTGCAATGGAAGCACAAAAAACAAGCTATGCCAAAGAAGATAATACATCAAAAGAGTTTTTGTTTTTTAACACATTTGAAACCGGAGTAGAAATAAATCTTTCTATCCCGAAATTTCTTGTCCCTATTAAACAGGAAAGATTTCCCAAATACTTCAAACCGAAAACTACGATCACTACAGGATTAAACTATCAAAATCAACAAAACTACAGAAGATATATTACAAATATTTCTTTCGGCTACAACTGGATGGAATCAAAGTATAAAACTCATATTTTGTTTCCGGCTGATATTAATTTGGTGAAAATTTTCCCTACACCCGAATTTGATTCAATTATAAACAAAGAAACCAATCAAAGCTTAAAAAATCAGTACACCAATCATCTTATTACAGGACTCAATTATAGCTTTATTTACAATAATCAGGAAATTTATAAATTGAAAAATTTTGTTTATTTCAGAGGTAATATTGAAACCGCTGGTAATCTTTTAAATGGAATTGACAACCTGGTTAAAGCCCCTAAAGACGAGGATGGATACTATACACTTTTCAATATTAGATACGCTCAATATGTCCGTACTGACATTGACTTCAGGTATTATTATATAATTAATGAAAACAACCGTTTGGTATTCAGGACCGTGTTTGGAATTGGTATTCCTTATGGAAATTCGGAAGACCTGCCTTTTGAAAAAGGATTTTATGGCGGTGGAGCCAATGGAATGCGCGGTTGGCGAATAAAATCATTAGGACCAGGTGCATATCAAAACACTAATATTACTTACGATAAAATGGGCGACCTTAAGATTGAAGGAAATTTTGAATACCGTTTTCCTTTATACAAATTTTTTAAAGGTGCATTATTTGTCGACGTTGGCAATATTTGGCTATTAAAAGAAAACTCATCTTATCCGGACGGTAAGTTTTTCTTTAATAATTTTTTAAGCGAACTGGCTGTTGATGCGGGTATAGGTTTCAGGTTTGATTTTAAATTTTTTATTTTCAGGATTGACGGAGCACTGCCATTCAGAGACCCTGCTGAGCCGAAACACAAACGCTGGGTTATTAATAAAGCAGCATTCTATAAGATCTTTTGGAATTTTGGTATCGGATATCCGTTCTAATTGTTAAATTATATTCAAATTATTTATACTGTTTTTTTACAAGATAAAAGACAAAAGACATCCATACTGACTCCTGAAGCGAAGCTAACCCGTCTGGGCGTTGGTCGAAAGTAAAAAGTGAAGCGAAGCAAAGCCTGTCCGTATGGACGACACGAAGTCCATCCATACGGACTCCTTTCAGTCGTAAGGATTCACTTCGTTTCATTAGCCCGCATGGGCCAGTATGGGACAAAAGTAAAAAAAGCCGGTAGCAAGAAACAAGTAAAAAATACCTTCTTTAAACAAAACAAGTTTTATACATTTTCCGATAATGTTATTTTTTCTGCTATCGTCATTTTCAAAAAAAATTTCGACCGCCAAAGGTAATGCCATATGACATTCCAAATTTATTTTACTGTTTTTCGACATAATCATTAATTAATTGTTGATACTGCTTAATTACTGGTTTTGCAATATTTGTAATCAAATTTATATAGTCAATATTTTT
>JAUWSB010000146.1 GCA_030610255.1 Bacteroidota bacterium | reverse complement strand
TTTTTCTATAGTGCAAAACGGTTTGAGTTTTTACACAAAAGGCGTTAATGGCTATATAGATGTACGTGATGTTGTTAAAATAATGAACCTTTTGATGGAAAGTAACATAAAAAACTAACGCTTTGTTTTAAGTTCAGAAAATGTATTATATGAACATATTTTTAGTTTAATTGCTGATAACCTTGGAAAAAACAAACCAAAATATTATGTGAATACCTTTTTAAGCGGACTGGTTTGGAGATTTGAAAAACTGCGGAGTTTAATAAACGGTTCCGATCCTTTAATAACCAAAGAAACAGCCCGAACTGCAACTCAGGAGTATAATTACTCAAATGAAAAAATTAAAAAAGCTCTGAATTTTGAATTTAGAAAAATAGAACAATCAATTAAAGATACCTGCAGGTTTTTTTTATGGGATAAAAAATCCGGTTAATTTTTAATAACATTTCTGTAATGCTCGTATCTTTCTAATATCTCATTAACAAAATTATAGGGTTCTTCACCTCTGCAATATCCGTATTTCACAACAGGGTCGCGATAATACTTCGGATTGGATTTGAGTAAAATAAATTCATCAACATTACCGGTCCAGATATTTGGATCTTTATTGTTTTTTTCAGCTAATCGCCTGGCATCATAAACATGAGCAATACCTGCATTATAAGATGCTAAAATAAATTTTTTTCTTTCTTCTTTATCAGAGATTTCTTCTGGCAATTGCTTATCAATCAATTGAATGAATTTTAAGCCTGCTTCAATTTGCTCTTCAGGTGTTGACAAGCTGTCAATTCCATATTTCGCAGCATTAAAGGGCATCAATTGCATTAATCCATAAGCTCCTACCCATGATTTTGCATTAGGACGAAAACCGGATTCCTGATAAATTAACGAAGCAATTAATCTCCAATCCCAGTTATTTTTTTCACTAATAGATTTTATTATATCATCATATCGTGAAATCTTTCCACCATGTATTGAATGAAATTCACTTCTTGTAATATTTACCGATCGCGGATTTTTAAAATATTTATTGTATATCAATCTGCAAGTAAGCGAATTTTTAAATCCTGAAATCCAATTATTTATTTCAGTTAAAAACTCTTTTTCACTCTTCCTTACCGCCCATGCAATATTTTGCGAAAAACTTACCGGAGTTTTAACATCAATATCCGGATAGTATTTTTGATTAACCAAAGCAATGTGTTCATCACAAACAGTGTAATCAATTTCCTTTTTTGCAAGGGCGGTAATTAATTCTTCAACTTCTTTTTCAGGGTCTTCAATTATAATTATACTGTCGCCAATTTCATCCGAAAGGTTTTCTAACCTTTGTAAAAAGGAAGTGCTTTTTTGGATGTGAATAGTTTTGCCTGCAAGTTCCAATGGATCCCTGATTAATTGTTTATTAATTTCATCCATTGTTTTCATCTTTCTCCAGTTATCGGGTTTTCGCTGTATCAAAACCTGACGCGTCTGATTAAACGGTTCTGTAAAATCAACTAATTTATTTCGCTCCTTAGTAATAGTTAAACCTATGGCAATTAAATCACATTTATCGCTATTTAAATATTCAAAACTTTCATTAATATCATTTTTAATTATAATTTCAAGTTTTACACCTAAATGTTCTGCAAATAATTTTAATAATTCAAACTGGTAACCCAAAGGCTGACCTCGATAAATAAAATAATTGGTTGAATTATAGTCTGTTATTGCAATAAGCTTCCCTCTTTCAATAATTTCATCCAGCCGGCTTATTGTATCCTGTTTTTGGTTTAAAACATCTGTTGATTTTTCTTTACCGTTTTCGGTCAGGCAGGAAATTAAAATTGAAATTACTATAAAAGTAATTATTAACAATATTTTATGATAATTTAAGAAATTAATCATAGAGCAATATTTATAAAATAAAAATCTAATGTAAATAAAATTTTCTTGTAAACAAGAAATTTTTTCAATTAAAATTGACAACTGCATATTTATTTTATATATTTGCTTTTAAATATTTAAAAATTTTACAGTTATGAAAAACAAAAAAACAATTAAAATTATCTTATTAAGTTTGTTTATCAGCTTAATTTCTTTACCTTATTCACTTTATTCTCAGGAAGGTGAAGCAGAAGTTACAAACGTTTCGGAATTTTCACCGGGATGGGCGATCGGCATAAAACTTGGTTCATTTGGTGCCGGAATTGAACTGGTTAAATCTATCAACCGTTCATTCAGTATCAGGGCAGGAGGAAACTATGGCGGTTATATATATAAAAAAACTTACGAAGATTTAGAAATTGACGGAGAGGCTAAATATAAATTGGGCGCTGTTACTCTTTTGGGTGATTGGTTCTTTGCAAAAAAAATACATTTGACAGCCGGCATTTATTACAATTTTTCAGAGGAAATAATCAAAGGATCTCCGACAAAATCATATTATGTCGGTAAAATTGAAATAACTCCTGATGAAATAGGTAAGCTTGAAATTGTAATAACCCCAAATAAAATTTGCCCTTATCTCGGGATTGGCTTTGGAAAACCGATTTCCGACAGCAAGGTTGTTTCATTTAATTTTGAAATCGGTGCTATTTACTGGGGTTCACCAAATACTGATATGACTGCAACAGGCATGATAACACCAACTGCTTCCAAAGAACAAGAAAAAATAATTGATGACAATATGAGTGATTTTAGCATATATCCTATTATAACTTTTCAATTATCTTTTAAAATATTATAATAACAATTTAAAACTAATATATTATGAAATTAAAAAAAATATCTATTATCAGACTAATCACTGGCTTATTGATAGCTATGGTTTTATTTACAACATCCTGTAAAAAACCCACAGAAGGGGTTAAGCTTATTGTAAATTTTGACCCAATTAAAACAACATTCTCCATAAAATTTATTGATGCAAAAACCGGCGAATTAATTGGTTGGGAAGATAACAAAATAGTTCAGGTTACTATATGCGGTCCAAATGCTGATGATGTGATTGACAATATCGGTTTACAGAAATCCAGTTATTCAAGTGTTAAGGGATTTCTTAGTCTTGCTTTAGATCCTGACGTTGTTCCCACAAAGGAGAATCCTGCAACATTTACAGTTGTTGCGCATTTGAACGGATACATTAGCACAAGTAAGAATATAACAATTATAAACGAAGGAAAATTTATGTATGAAATTCAAATGGTTGATTTTAACAATCTTCCGAATGGCGTAACAAAAATTGTTGATAATAGTGGCACAACCGACACGGAGGGCAAGGTTACCGGCGATATTAATATTTCAACTCCTGGAGGTGATGCAAGATTGTTCATCCCTGCCGGAACAATATTAAAAACCGTAGAAGGAGAACCTTTAATCGGACAATTGGAAATTACACTTATACATTTCAGTAATATGGAAGATGAATCCTTATTAGCATTTCCCGGTGGTCTTAGTGCTTATGCCACAATGCCCGATGGTTCTGAACAAAATGTATTTTTCTTCTCAGCAGGTTTTGTGTCACTTGATATTTTTGACGGAGACGGAGATGAAGCTGCAATCGTTGAAGTTAATCCATTGGAATTAACCGCCGTAGTGCCTGAAGAAACTTATAATTCAGACTCCCAAACAGGTATAGCTGATGGTGATACAATCCCACTGTGGAGCTACAATGAAGGAACCGGAGAATGGGCTTATGAAACCATTGATACAATTGTTTTAACAAATAAAGGAACTTATGAAGTTACAAGCGAACTATGGCACCTTACCTGGTGGAACTGGGATTGGTGGTGGTGGGAATGGTGGTGCTACGAAGGTTTGCATATATATTTTGAAAGCGAAGAGTATTATTGCGATTGTTACTGGTGGACAACTGATGTTCGTAATCCATACAACAATACATTATTAATGAGATCATGGTTCCATGCTTGCCATGGTGAACCTGTAATATTCTGGAATGCTCCTGCATATTTCCCTGTTAATACTTACTATTCAAGCCAATGCTATGGTGTTTATACAGAAATGGATTATTACTACTACAACAATCTTTGTTTGCCTGACATATTATACGTTTATTTTTATGCAGAATCAATGGGAACAACCGTAGATGTGGAAATTACAGGGTATTGTGCAAGCCATCCTGAAATTATTATCCGTCCGACTCTTAGCTATTGGGTTAGAAAATGGGATGATTGGTGCTTCAGGTGGTTTGAAGTAATTAATGGATATGGTGAAATATGTGGCGTTGAACTCGGTGAAACTTATATTATTGGCGTTTATGCTGATGGTGAATGGCACGAACATGAATTCCTTATTGAATATAGCACGTATGTTCAATATAACATTGAATTTCCACAAGAAATTTGTTCTGAAGTTTTCGGACTTTAAAGAATAAGTTTATACTAAGTTTTCCTATTTTCAGATTTAAAAGTTATTTAATTTTTTTCTTACTTTTAATCAAATACTTATAATCTAAATAATATAATATCTTTACCGAGAAACTATTTGCCTGAGGAGAGTTTATCATATTTTTAAAGTTTTTAAAGAAATTAGATTCTACAATATTTTCTTCGGTATTAATTGCATTTTTCCATACAATTGACATTTGACTTCCGGGTGCAAAATACCATGAATATGCAAGGTCAATATTAAAAATATTAAAATTAATATTTTGATAATTTTTGTAGTCGCTTTTTTCTAAATATCCATTTTCTTTCAAAGTATAAAACTCATTATAAACAACTTTTGACCAGTAATGTCTTATCCTGAAATTTAATGATGCTTTGTTATTAAAAATATATGATGCTGTTAAATTATTTATGATAGTTGTTTGGTTTCTTTTTCCAAAATATATAATTTGATTAGACAATGAGTCAATTTCATCTTTTACATAACCAAAATCATTATTATCATAATCATTGAAAAATTCATAAATCAGCAATATTCTATCACTTAATCTAAGTCGGGGAGAAAGCATATACCAGTATGAAAATTGATTATTTTTATTTATTGCACGCCAGTAACCTAATCTGCAATCAAAAGCAAGTTTTTTTCTGTAATCAGTCGAAATCCAATAATTAAAATGGTACGATGAAGGTCTGATAAATAATCTCCCGGGAATTCTTGCTTCAAAATAATCGTGAACTTCAAAGGGTTCATAATCAGTTTTAAAACCCATTGTTAAAAATTTCCTTGTAGTAATACGTGTATTATAAAAAATTCCAAAATCAGTGTATTTTCTCGGCTTATACAAACTTGAATATTCTATACTCAAATTATTATACCAATTTAGTAATTTCCAGAAGGGATCATAAATATTATATTCTATTTCAATTTCATTAGTGAATTCATTGTTGTTAGATAAAAAACCCATATCATTCGGGTCGTATTTATCACTCTCAACATTTTGCGAATAAATAATATTAAAGTTACCACTTATTTTCCCTGCAAAGAAAGAGTATTTGTAACCAAAATCAGGTTTTTCATTTGAGTTATATTTTTGACTTACAATAAACTTTCCACCAACAGCATAAATATTTGTTTTATCTACAATTTTAAAATCTGTTGCAGTTACATTTGCCGAATATTTATCTTTTGCTCTTAATACATTAGTATTTGCAATGCTGAAGTATGAATTGTTTTTCAAACTTTGATCAAAAACAATCATGTTGTAATTTGTAAACGGTTGTGTTATAAAATTACGTTCATTACCATTTGAATCAGCTATTACTGCGTAAGTGTTTGATGTCATAGCATTAAAAAAGCCAATTCCTAATCCCTTTTTTGTTCTTCCGGAAATTTTTGTTGCATTAATTAATTGCGTTTCTGAAGGATTACTAATTATCTTTTCACCTTTTTTAAGATTATCTTCCACATCAAAATAGCCAACAGGTATAGTACCGATACGCCTTGAATAAAATATTCCTCCTTTATTAAATATTTCCGTTGATTCAGTGAAGAACTGTCTTTTTTCATCATATCGTATTTCGAAAGGAGACAGGTTTAATTCAATATCATCAGATTCTACTTGTCCAAAATCTGGTATTAAAGTCATATCAAGTGTAAAACTTTCGTTAATCCCATATTTTAAGTCCATTCCACCGTTAAAGAAACATCTCCAATTTTTATTGCTCGGAATTTTTTCCAAATAGGCAGACACGTAAGGGCTAACTGATAATCTTAAAGGTGGTTTGATGTTTTCAAGATTTGTTAATTCGCCTGATTGAGCTAAAACACTGCTGATTTTTTTATCAACAAAGGTCCATGTTGCCCATTCCCGTTTTCGTCTGATATTCCTCCAGAAATTTATTCCCCAAATTTGAATATCTTTTTTAGGAAATCTTATGGCAGAATATGGTATTTTTATTTCTGCTACCCATCCTTTATCATTTATCTTAACACAGCTTTCCCATACTGCATCCCAATTAA
>JAUWSB010000126.1 GCA_030610255.1 Bacteroidota bacterium | reverse complement strand
GTAACCGCGACCTGTATGCAGTTGATGTGAATGGTGAGAACTTCAAACAACTCACAAAATCATCAAAAAGTGAGTACAATGCTGTTTGGAGACCTGACGGAAAAAAGATTGGCTTCATGACCTCAGAGAGCGGATCATATCAACTCTGGGAAATGAGTCCGGGTGGCAGTAACCGAACACAAATATCCGATATTGAAGGGGGAATTACAGGCTTCAAATATGCCCCTGACCAGACAAAAATAGTTTACACAAAAGAAGTTGTCCTGGAAAACAAATTCAAAGATTTATATAAGGGACTGCCAAAGGCTACCGGCCGCCTGATGGATGATGCAATGTACAGGCACTGGGACGAATGGGTGGACTCTTACAGTCATGTTTTTGTTGCCGATTATGATGGTGAAAAGGTATTTAATGATAAAGACCTGATGGAAGGAGAACCCTACCAGGCACCCCTGAAACCTTTCGGCGGTATAGAGCAGGTTAGTTGGAGTGCTGACAGTAAAGTAATTGCATACACCTGTAAAAAACTTTACGGCAAGGCCGCTACCCTTTCTACCAATTCGGAAATCTATTTCTATGACTTAGAAACCGGCAAAACAACCAACATGACCAAAGGAATGATGGGCTTTGATGTTGCACCGGTTTTCTCTCCTGATGGAAATTACATGGCTTGGGAAAGCATGGAAAGGGAAGGTTACGAGTCAGACAAAAACCGTTTGTATATAATGAACTTAAAAACAGGCGACCTTACTTATGCAACAGAAAATTTTGACCAGAATGCCGGAAGTCTGACCTGGTCGAATAACAGCAAAGACATTTATTTTACCAGCAACTGGCACGGAGCTTTCCAGATATATAAATTCAACCTGAACACTGGAAAAATCAATCAAATAACTGAAGGTTTACATGATTACAGAAGTGTTACACTTGCCAATGGTAAACTCATTGCCACGAAGCAAACCATGTCGCTGCCATATGAATTATTTGCTGTAAACGAAGAGGATGGTTCGGCACAGCAGATAACATTTACAAACAAAGACCTTCTTAACCAACTCACTATGGGACAGGTTGAAGAACGCTGGATAAAAACCCACGATAAAAAAGATATGCAGGTATTTGTGATTTATCCTCCACACTTCGACAAAAACAAAAAATATCCGGCAATACTTTATTGTAAAGGTGGGCCTCAAGGGCCACTCAGCCAGAGTTTCCACTTTCGCTGGAATTATCAGATCATGGTCGCAAATGATTATATCATTGTGGCACCGGCAAGAAGAGGAGTTTCCGGTTTCGGACAAGCCTGGCAGGAACAGATCAGCGGCGACTACCACGGTAAAAGTATGCAGGACTACCTGACAGCCATTGATAAGTTGGCAAAAGAACCATTTATTGATAAAAACCGCATCGGTGCCATTGGAGCAAGTGCAGGCGGATATGCTGTATTTTATCTTGCAGGAAATCATAAAGGCAGGTTTAAAGCATTTATTGCCCACGATGGTATTTTTAATGAAGAAGCCCAATACTTAGAAACAGAAGAAATGTGGTTTGAAAACTGGGATAAAGGCGGTCCGTTCTGGGAAGAAAATAACAAAGTTGCACAGGAAACTTATGCTCACTCACCTCATAAATATGTAAAAAATTGGGATACCCCGATTCTCATTATTCATGGTGAATTGGATTACAGGGTGGTTTTCACACAGGGTATGACTGCTTTTAATGCTGCAATATTGAAGGATGTACCGGCCGAGTTCCTGTATTTCCCTGATGAAAACCACTGGGTGCTACAGCCACAGAACGGTATACTCTGGCAAAGGACTTTCTTTAATTGGCTTGATAAATGGTTGAAGTAGATTAAATAGTGTTTGCCCAGAATGTCCGATTTCTTCGTTATGCTTGCCTTTAAAACCAGTCATTTACAAAAGTAAACTCCTGATTTTAAAGACTTCGCAAGCCTCGAACTCGAACATTCTGAACTAAACACTTACTTTATGGACGTACACTAAATAATGGCAAAGGTGAGTCTTACGTTGGGCTGTAAAATATTAAAAAGATATTAAATTTTTATTCGTACCATTTTATTAGAATAGCACCATAATTTATTATGGTGTAAAATATAAGCTCAGGAATTAAAAGTCGGCTTAAGCCGACTTTACAAATAAGTTCATATTAATCTACCAATCATTCTGAAGAATGGTGCTATCCTGAAAAATGAATTTATTTATTCAGACAAATGAAATTTAATTAATCCATTTACAGGATTCTTCTCAATTGATTGAATTGATATTCCTATTTCCTGTGCTGCTTCTCTTAATATATTTTCATATATAAATGCCACAGTGCCAATAAAACTAACCGGCACTTGCGAATGTTTTGAATATTTATATACCTGTTCTGAAAAAAACTCTCTGAACGAATCTTTAACTAAATTTTTTACAAACGGCTCGGAAATATTTTCAGATAAAAATTTGCTAAATGATGAAATAAACCTGTTGGGCTTTGAATAATTATAAACATTATCAAGGATTTGCTCCAGCGAAAGATTAAATTTTTTATCAAACTTAAGTTTTAAATTTTCAGGAATTTTATTTTTTAAGTAATTTGTAAGAAATATTTTACCCATATAAGTACCACTGCCTTCATCTCCAAATAAATAACCTAATGAAGGAACATTTTCAACAATCTTATTACCATCATAATAACATGAATTTGAACCTGTTCCGAGAATACAGGCAATTCCTTCACTCCTTCCAAACAATGCCCTGGCAGCAGCTAAGAGATCATGATTAATATTGATTTTTGTATTTGTGAAAACATTACTTAGAACATTGTTGATAATATTGCGTTTATTTTCGGTGGAACAACCTGCACCATAAAAATAAATTTTATCAACAGTTTCAGGGTTTATATTTGGAGTAATATGTTTCTTTAGTATCTTTTTTAATTCATTAAAATCAAAGTAATACGGATTAAAACCTTCTGTCTGTATTTGCTTGAATTTTAATTTATCTTTTATTAAAACCCAATCGGCTTTTGAAGAACCGCTATCAATAATTAAGATCATAAATATACTGGTTTTAAAGAACAAATATTATTTTAGGTAAAAAAATTATTATTCCGATAATAGCGGCAGTTATTGCAGAAATTAAAACACCGCCTGCTGCCATGTCTTTTATCAATCCAGCCTTTTTATTGAATTCGGGTGAAACAAAATCAACAAAATACTCAATTGCTGCATTAAAAATTTCGGCTGTTAAAACAAATCCGATTGCAAAAACCAATAAGCACCATTCGTAAAAATTCACAACAAAAACAAATCCAAAAACAATTACCAATATTGCAGCAACAAGATGAATCCAAACATTATGTTGTGTTACAACAAACACACCTATTCCCTTAAAAGCATATACAAAGCTTTTTACTCGCTTTTTTAATGAAAATTTTTTGTTTTGCCGGATTAAATAATCTTTCTGTTCCATAAAATTTTTCTTAAGCTAAATAACAAAATTAAATTTTTATCGGAATATAATTTTATAAATTCACAAATTTATCTGGATCAAAGATAAAAAATCACAAAAAATAATATATACTTCGATAAAATTCACTACATAAGTCAATAAAAACCTTTAACCCGTTGTGTATAGATTCAATCTACGAACTAACCCAACAAAATAATTTTTCGTACGTTTGCATTAAAAAATATTAATCAATGAAATATAGACATTTATTTTTAATATCATTTTTTATTGTCTTATTTGCCAATTGTGATATAATACGGCAGACGGGTGAGTTGCACACTTTCGTAAAATGCAGTTTTCGTTTAAGTTCAGTTGAGCATGTAAGGCTTGCAGATGTGAATATCCAAAACATAAAAAGATTTTCTGATATAAACATTTTTGATGCTGCCAAAATAACCGCTTCTGTCGGCAGTGGCAAATTACTTTTGAATTTCATTCTTAACGTTGAAGTAAAAAATCCAAATAAATCAAAGGCTGCTATGAATAAATTAGAATGGATACTTTATATTGATGATATTGAAATAACTAAAGGAACATTGAATGAACGAATTGAAATTACTTCTAACGGAGGAATATCTACTTTACCGTTATTTTTAAACTTTGACTTAATAAAAATTTTTACAGGAAGTTCGCTTGATGCAATAATGAATTTCGGATTTAATCTTGCAGGAACAGGCAATAAACCCACACGAATTACCTTAAAAGCAAAACCGACAATATTCGTAGGAAACAAACCAATAATTTATCCAGGTTATATTATAATAAGAAACGAATTTTCCTCAAACTAATCGATTAACTAATAGCCAGAAACAATCTACGAGTATCTGTTCATAATCTTCATAAACCTGCATTGAAGAAGCACTACAAATCCTAATGAAAGAATAATTCTTGTTTTATAAGTTTTTTGTTTGGTTTTTTGAATTTTATTTATTGTAATTTATTTGTTATTTGATACTTGAAATTTGAGATTTCAAAATATCTATGTTATTTAAACTTAAGAGAGATTAGAATGTTTGAAATTAAAACAATCCCCCATTCTGATAAATCTCTAATTGCACTTCTGAAAATTTTTCTCCCTGTACGTATTTTCCTTTTGAGATGTTAGTGATAACACCGGATTCAAAATTTGCACGGATAATATCACCGTTCTTTAGTTCCAATTCTTTTATTGATTTATAAGTCATAATCGGAAAGGCGGCATTAATTGCATTACGTTCATAAATAGCTCCGAACGATTCAGCTAATATTGCTTGAATACCCAGTGCTTTAAAACAGTCAACCGCTTGCTGGCGGGAACTTCCACTACCGAAATTTTTCTGAATCACAATAATATCGCTGGGGTTTGCTTTTTTTGAAAAATCTTCATAACCTTTTAAATTATCAAATGTATATTGCCCCATTTCGTTAATATCGGTGATGGCAAGGTAGCGGTTATGAAATATCATATCAGTATCAACATTATCTTCTTTGATGTACCATACACGACCTTCAACGATTGTTGGCTTTCGTTGGTACTTAGTTTTTTCTTTTGTTATCTTTTTAAATTTTTCTTTTTGTATTTCAGATGAAAATGTTGCAGGTTTTTCAGGAATATCATCAATTGATGTAATATAACCGGCAATAGCCGAAGCAACAGTTGACTCGGGTGAGGCAAGGTAAACACTACCTTTGCCTTGTTTACCCGGAAAATTACGGTTACCTGTGCTAATGGTTATTTCGCCCGGTCCGTTTTGCCCAACCTGACCGGCAGCACAACCTGCACATCCTGCATTTGAAACCAATGCTCCGGCTTCCTTAAAAATATCTATCATACCTTTGTCAAGGCACTGCTTCCAGACTTCATCAGTAGCAGGAACAATCTTAAGCACAACTCCTGGAGCAACTTTTTTACCTTTTAATGCTTGTGCAACAACATGCATATCTTCAATACGCCCGTTTGTACAACTACCAATAAATGCAGAATCAATTTTAATCTTTTTTTCTTCTTCAATGTTAACTGTATCATGTGGTTTACCAGGACGGGAAACCATAGGAACGAACTTGCTTATGTCAATATCATAAACTTTTTCATATTCGGCATTATCGTCTGCTTTAATCAGTTCCAGCTTGCGTCCTGATTTTTCCTCGCTGTATTTAATTATTTTCTCGTTGGGAGTGAAAAAAATGATGATAGCTCCCATTTCAGTTCCCATGGAGGCAATTGTAATTCTTTCGTCAAGTGTTAATTTATCGGCATCATCACCATAAATTTCAACTGAATAACCAAGCAGTGTGTTTGCCCCGAAAATATTCAACAAATTTAAAACAATATCTTTGGCTGAGACATTTTTTGGACGTTTGCCAACAAAATTTATCTTAACGGATTTGGGAACTTTAAACCAGACTTTTCCATTGCTAAATGCAGCAGCAATATCCTTATCGCCCATTCCCTGTCCGAAAGCACCGATAGCTCCTAAAATATTTGCATGCGAATCGGTAGTAACGGCTGTTGCTCCCGAATATGCAAGACCTTCTGCCATCATTGTGTGTGTACCTATTCCGTTATCAATATCAAAAACTTTTATTCCGTGCTTGCGGGCAAATATTCTTATGATTTGCTGATTGATAGCATATTTCTGGTCGGAACCTGTAGGGTTACAATCAAATGTAAAAAAAGTTTTTGATACATCATCAATACCTAAGTTGTTATCTTTAATATTTTTAACAACATTTGCACCGCCGAAATCACGGGCAGCACGAACATCTAATTCAATGTCAACAATGTTGCCGGGTTTAACTGTTTTAAATTTTGAATGATTGGCAATTATTTTTTCTATTAAGTTCATTTTAATTATTTTTTATTATGTTTAATTTCCAGTCTTTCCTTAAACGGTAAAAAGGTCATAAAATCGGCATGGTGAACCACATAAGCTTCGGTGGTTCTTTTCACGAGATGACCTTCACCTGCATGTGTTGCTATGATATGGCAAACTTCCGGTGGAATTCCACATTCTTCAGCTAATGAAACTCCTGAAAACGGATGGCGTAAATATTTCCCATAATCACCCTGTATTGCTTTTCCGTTCTCATCTAAAACATATTCAAGCAATTTTCCAACATCAGCTAAAATTGCACCTGCAATCAATACATCCATATCAACAGTTAATTCTCCTTTATAAAATTCATTGATTTTTTGTCCGGCATCTCTTGCAATATGCACTACTGAACGCTTATGGTCCATAAAAGTAACCTTTAAATCGGGTCCGCATAAAAGTGTAAATGGAATTGTGTTTAAATCTTCGGGTGTTAATACACTTCTTTCAAATGCAAGTTCCCATGTTTTTGCTGTTTTTTCCCTGAGGCCCTCATCCTGTATCCATTCCAGTTCGGGCCAAAGAGTAATTATTATTTTGTTCATTGTTTTTTATTAAATTGTTAATATTTAAAAATTGATTAATGATCCCGATAGCCATCGGACCACTAATCTTAAAGTTTCTCTATTATTACATCCGCCATTTGCTGTGTGGAAGCAGCGCCTTTTTCAATCACGTCAGGTTTGCCTGGCATTTTTTTCATATCATAAGTACGGACCTTTCCTTCTGCAATAACTTCTGCAACAGCTTTCCTTATTTTTCTGGCAATTTCATTTTCGTCAATAAAATCAAGCATCATACAAGCCGATTCAATCATTGCAATAGGATTTACTATTGATACATCATAATCTGCATATTTTGGAGCAGAGCCGTGAGTTGGTTCAAATACACCGAGTCCCGTATCATGATTGAATTGTGCAGAACAAGCAAATCCC
>JAUWSB010000076.1 GCA_030610255.1 Bacteroidota bacterium | reverse complement strand
TTCTCGGAGTTACGCTCGTATTTAATATTAAATTGAAACAAATCTCTTGGATACTTTTTCTTGTAATGGTATTTTTTATAATACTTACTTTATATGATGCAATTTATAATCCTGTCCCTGATTGCGGTTGCTTCGGCGATGCTATAAAACTATCAAACTGGGCAACTTTCTATAAAAATGTTTTTCTGATGGTATTTGTTTCAATTGTGTTTTTCAACAGGAAGAAAATCAAAAGTTCTTTATCAGGATTTTATGGATTCTCAATTATTTTGATTGCAACGGTTTTATTTTCTTGTTTCTCGGTTTATTCATACAATCATTTACCATCCATTGATTTCAGGGACTGGAAGCTAGGAAAAAATATGGAGCCGGAAAATAATGCAGCAGAAAAAGTTTATCTAATTTATAAAAACAACAAAACAGGTGAAGTTAAAGAATACCTTTCGCCTGATTACCCGTGGAATGATTCGGTTTGGATGTCGGAATGGGAGTTTGTTGACCAAAGGATTGATGATTCGGAAACGGTTAAACATCACGAGTTAAAAATTGAGGATGAATTTGGTGAGGATTATACTGATAATTTTATTAAAAATCCGCATTTTCAATTCATTATAGTTGCATGGAATCTTGACGAAACAAATAAAAAAGCTTTCAACAAGATAAATGAATTTTATAAAAATACTGAAAATGACGGGCATGCCTTAATTGTTTTAACAAGCGACCTACCTGAAGATATTAAACGATTTGCTGAAGATGTAGGTGCTGATTACGAATTTTATAATGCTGATGATGTTGTTTTAAAAACAATGGTTAGAGCCAACCCTGGCTTAATATTAATGAAAAATGGAGTTGTGCTGGGTAAATGGCATTATAATGATTTCCCGGAATATTCTTATCTAAAGAGTAAATATTTTGATTAATTAGTGTCGGTCTATAAAGTCCGATAGTTTAAATAAATATTAAAAATAACAAATGACAAGCACCAAATTTCAAATAAATTCCAATGACCAAAAATTCAATAACCAAAACAGTTTCGATCATCCATCCATACAGACCCATGCGGGCTAACTCCGTGTCGTTTGCTTCGCTTCATATGACTGCAAGGAATCCGTATGGACGGACAAGTTTTGGTGCTTTAATTCAAAAATTTTCTGACTTTATGGACGAACACTATTTAGTGGGCTGCCGTTTGGAATTTTGAAAATTGAATTTTGGAATTTATTTGTTATTTGAATTTTGTTATTTGGAATTTTCGAATATTTAATCAATAAGAGTTTTTTCATGCGTTTGCCCTATAGGTTTATTCCGTTAAATTTTTTAAAACCGGAATTATCTGTAACTTTACAACATTAATTTCAAATAATAATGAAGAATTTTATTTCTCAAATCAGTCCTTTTAAATCGATATTGTATCTTATTCTAGCAAACATTGTTCTTAGCTTTTTAGTTGTAGTATTATTCATACAGGGGGCCTTTTTTAGTTTTGAGAATTTTTTATTAGCTTTAAGCTGGTGTTTTTTTATTTGTATAACTCAATGGGTGGGACATGGCTGGATCAATGATCAACTTAATAAAAAATTTAGTTGGATAGATGCTCCGGTAAAAAGAACAATAATCGGCGTATTTTCATTGGTTATTTATGCTGTAGTTGCATTCACAATCGTACAATTAATTATGTTCTATATTTCTTATGGCCGGTTTCCTGAAAATACATGGAATTGGATTATACAATATATTATCTATCCAATTATTATCTCATTTGTTATTTCGTTTATAATAACTACATTTGGTTTTTTTCAGAGTTGGAAAAGTTCGGTAATTAATGCAGAACGATTAAATACCGAAATGATGATTTATAAATATGAGTCATTGCGAAATCAGATTAATCCTCATTTTTTGTTTAACAGTTTTAATGTATTAAGCGATTTAGTATATGAAGATCAGAAAATGGCAGTACAATTCATTAAACAACTGAGCGATTTATTCAGGTATGTGTTGGATAGCAAGGATAAAGAATTGGTTCCTCTGAAAGAAGAAGTTGACTTTATTAATTTATTCACCTATTTACTCAAAATCAGGTTTGAAGAGAAATTGGAAATTAAAATGGAACTGGATGCTGCTGTTGATGAGTATATTGTACCCATGAGCCTGCAGCAGTTGGTTGAGAATGCAGTTAAACACAATGAAGTATCTGAAGCTTATCCCTTAAAAATCAGCATATATAAAAAAGGGAATTACATTGAAGTTAAAAATTCATTACAAATTAAAAAATTAGGGGAGGCCTCACCAAAAACGGGTTTAAAGAATATCAAACAACGGTTCAGCTTTTTTACAGATAAAGAAATAGAAATTGAAAAAACAGAAAACAGTTTTATGGTTCGTATTCCAATCCTTAAATCCATCGAAGAATGAATATTTTAATTATTGAAGACGAAACAAGAGCTGCCAAACGGCTGGAGCGACTTATTCATAAGGTTTCGCCTGAAATGATAGTGGTAAAAAAATTAGAATCCGTTCGTGATGCGGTTCGTTTTTTAGACAAAAACCATGATATTTCACTAATTTTTGCAGACGTTCAACTTTCAGATGGTTTAAGTTTTGAAATTTTTAAAAAAGTAAAAATCAATTGTCCGATTATTTTCACAACGGCTTATGACCAATATGCCATTGAAGCCTTTAAAACCAATGGGATAGATTATTTATTAAAACCGATTGAAGAAGAGCGTTTAAATAAAGCTATTATTAAGCTTAAAAATCTTAGGCAGAATATTACGCTGGAAAGTTTATTATCCCTGACAAATACCGGCGCAACTAAAACGCCTGGCTATAAATCACGCTTTATGGTAAAAGTCGGTGATAAAATAAAAAGTATTGCCGTTGAAGATGTTAAAGTGTTTTATAGCATGGAAAAGGCAACTTTTATTTTTACCAAAACTAATAGAAGCTATATTATTGATTACTCACTCGAACAGGTGGAATCTTTATTGGACCCGGAAATGTTTTTCAAAATAAATCGGAAATATATTGTTTCTATTAATGAATGTTCCAACATCCTTGCCTGGACCAATAGCCGTTTAAAGCTAACAATTGAAGATTTTGATGACCCATACATCATTGTTGCCCGCGAGCGGGTTAAGGAATTTAAGAGTTGGCTGGATAATTAATAAATTCCTAAAATATTTTATAATGTATTTGTCTATTTTACAAAAAAAATGTAGGTTTGTACTGTAATTTTTTAAAACCGAAGTAAAATGGATGAAGAAGCCAAATTTTGTCTTGAAGAATCTGAAGAAAGCATGAAAAATGCTATTGTTCATTTAGAACGTGAATTTCAGAAGATAAGAGCAGGAAAAGCAAGCCCGCAAATGCTTGAAGGTGTTAAAGTGGATTATTATGGTGTACTTACACCTATTGAACAAACAGCCAACATCAACACACCCGATCCTCGCCAGATCATTATTCAGCCGTGGGATAAAAGCATTATCAGCAGTATTGAAAAAGCAATTTTAGCTGCTAATTTGGGTTTTAATCCTAAAAATGAAGGTGAAATACTAAGGATTGTTGTTCCGGCTTTGACCGAAGACCGAAGAAAAGATATGGCAAAAAAAGCTAAAGCCGAAGCCGAAGATACCAAGATAAGTGTCAGGAATACAAGAAGAACAGCTAATGATATGGCAAAAGACTTTGAAAAAGAAGGTATGCCCGAAGATGATGTAAAAAAATTACAGGATAAGATTCAGGAACTTACAGATGATTATATAAAAAAAATTGATAGTCTTCTGGAAACTAAGGAAACTGATATTATGACTGTATAACGGAAGGCAGATAAATAACTTAATTTTTTCAGTACTTTTATTAACTTCGTAAATCTAAAATCTTTACATTTTTTCAGTCAGTTTTTTTACCAGTCTGAATCTATTGAGAAATTCCTTTGCAATAACTCTGAGTATCGTGTATGAAGGGATAGCGAGTATCATTCCGGGAATACCGGCAATTGTTCCACCCATAATAATTACAAGGAATATTTCAATTGGGCGTGCTTTTATACTACTTGAATATATTAATGGCTGAAGAAGAACATTATCAATTAAATTAGCAATGAGAAAAATTGCAATTATTCCTAAAGCAAAGAAACCAACCTGATCATACATTCCAAGACTAAGGGTAGTAGTTACCCCCATAACCACACCCATACTTGTACCGATAATCGGGCCAAGGTAAGGAATAATATTCATTAATCCGCCAAGAAAACCAATGATCAATGCATTCTTTACACCTAATATTGATAACCCGATTGTTATTAAAATCATCATTGATATTAGTTCTAAAATCAAACCTATAAAATATCGAGATAAAAGTGATTTGCATTGTGTTAAAACATGAACTACTTCTTTTTCATACTTTTCCGGTATAATTAATATGATAAAATTATTGAACATGTGTTCATCACGTAAAAAGAAAAATGTAATAAATAAAATTGAAAAAGTCCCCATAAAAAAACTTCCTGTTGCACTTAGCAAATTTTTGAAGACATTTGAGAAAGTTGCAATACTAATCATTGATTCAATTTGTGCTTGTATGGCACTTATTATAGTTTCGTCTGCATTGATTATGTTATGTTTAATCAAAAAACCCTGAATTACTGTTATGTTGTCTTTGAAATATTCCCCTGCTTCATTAATATTAATATTTGATATCATATTTGCCTGATTTGTTATCAATGGCACGAAGAACCAAATAAAACATATAAAAACAAAAATTATTACCAGCAATGTTAAAAAAGCATTCAATGAATGTGGGATTTTAAATTTTCCGATTTTTATTTTATCCAAATACTTTAACAGAGGATGACCAATGAATGATAGTACAACAGAAACTAAAACATATATTACAATATTTGAGAAATACCATACCATAAATGCAGCAAGCAGTATCCCGATAATTAAAAAAAACAAGTGATATTTTTTTAGCATAGTGATTGGTTTTGAAGTAAATTTAAGCTAAATAGTGCCTGTCTTTAAAGTCAAAGATTTACATAAAATGAAGCACCAAATTACAAATTACAAATCACAAAACTTGTCCGTATGGATAAATTCCAAATATCAATTATCAAAACTTGTCCGTACGAAGCGAAGCAAGTCCGTATGGATGGATGACCGAAACTGTTTTGGTCATTGAATTTTTGAATCCCGAAAACTTTCGGGATAATTTATTTGAAATTTGGTGCTTGTCATTTGTGATTTTTAATATTTATTAACTTAATACACTAATATTATGAATTTATTAGCAATTTTATTACAAGTAGCAACCGATTTAGCCCCATTAGCAAAAATGGGCGCTGCTTTTGGTGCAAGTATTGCAGCTATAGCTGCAGCTTTTGGTATTGGACAGATCGGTCGTAGTGCCGTTGAATCTATTGCCCGCCAACCTGAAGCTGCCGGTGACATTCGTGCAAATATGATTGTTGCCGCTGCCCTGATCGAAGGGGTTGCTTTTTTTGCTATTGTTGTTTGCCTTTTAATTGTCTTTTTATAGGTAATAAACAAAAGTTTTTCTTTGTTTCTTAACGGTTGGTTGAGAAACAAAGAATTTTTAATTGAGATTAAATTATTTACAAAATATAAAAATTTATGGAATTAGTAAGCCCAGGTATAGGTCTGATTTTCTGGACGACCTTATCATTTGCAATTCTTTTGTGGATACTGGCAAAATTTGCATGGAAACCAATATTAAAAGGACTTAAAGAAAGAGAAATATCAATTGATGAAGCTTTACATGCAGCAGACAAAGCCAGAGAAGATATGAAATTATTGAAATTCAGTAATGAGCAATTACTAAAAGAAGCCAAAGAAGAAAGAAATGCTATTTTAAGAGACGGCCGTAAAATCAGGGATTCAATAATTGAAGAATCAAAAATAAAAGCAAACGAAGAAGCAAACAGGATAATTGAAAACGCCAAAGAAACTATCCAAAATGAAAAAATGGCTGCCATTACAGACCTGAAAAATCAATTAGCTTCATTATCGATTGAAATTGCTGAAAAAATCCTGCAAAAAGAATTAGCAGACGATGCTAAACAAAAAGAATATATAAACAAATTGATTGATGAAGTACATTTTAATTAGTTAAAATGAGAGAAACAAGGATTGCAATAAGATATGCAAAAGCTTTATTTGATTTAGCTTTAGAGCGAAACACTCTGGAGCAAATCAAAACCGATATGGAACTTGTTGTGTCCGTTTTTAAACAAAACAGGAATCTCAGAATAATACTTCAAAGCCCTATCATTAACGAAAAGAAAAAAATAGCTATTACCAAAGCTATCTTTGAAAATAAACTCAAGGAAATATCTTTACATTTCCTGATAATCATCATTCGTAAAAGACGGGAAGCAAATATCTTAGCTATTGCCGAACAGTTCATCATATTATATAAAGATTACAAAAAAATAACAACAACCTTCCTTCAAACTGTAGTTAAAATTGATGATAATATTAAAAAGAAAGTAGTTGAACTAATGAAACATCAAACAGAAGGCGAAATAGAACTGATAGAAGAAATAAAAAAAGAATTAATAGGGGGATTTGTTTTAAGCTTTAAAGATAAACAATATGATGCCAGTATTTTAAAGCAAATTGAAGATCTGAAAAAAGAATTTGACATAAATTTATATATAAAAGGTTTATAAAAAAACATAATAATATGGCAGAAATAAAACCCGCAGAGGTATCGGCAATTTTACGACAACAACTTGCCGGATTTAAAGACGAAGCCGAATTGGAAGAAATCGGTACCGTACTACAAATCGGAGATGGTATTGCACGAATTTACGGATTAGACAATGCCGAATCAGGCGAGATGATTGAATTTGAAAAAGGCGGCTTAAAAGGAATAGTGCTGAACCTTGAAGAAGATAATGTAGGTGTGGTACTTCTGGGTGAAAGTAACGAAATTAACGAAGGAGATCAAGTAAAACGAACCGGAAAAATTGCCTCACTTGAAGTAGGCGAAGGTATGCTGGGTCGTGTTATTAATACTCTTGGCGAACCTATTGACGGAAAAGGTGAAATTACGGGAAAAACTTATGAAATGCCTCTTGAACGAAAAGCCCCGGGTGTAATTTATCGTCAACCTGTTAATGAACCTTTGCAAACCGGAATCAAACCAATTGACGCGATGATCCCCATTGGCAGAGGTCAACGTGAGTTAATAATCGGCGACAGACAGACCGGAAAATCAGCTATCGCAATTGATACCATTATTAATCAAAAAGAATTTTACGAAAAAGGTGAACCTATTTACTGTATTTATGTTGCCATAGGACAAAAAGGTTCTACTGTTGCAAGTATTGCAAAAATCCTTGAAGACAGTGGAGCTTTGCCATACACAATAATAGTTTCAGCAACTGCTTCCGAGCCTGCTGCCATGCAATTCTATGCACCGTTTGCAGGTGCCGCCATCGGTGAATTTTTCAGGGATACCGGTCGCCATGCACTTGTTATTTATGACGACCTGTCAAAACAAGCTGTTGCTTACCGCGAAGTTTCATTATTGCTGAGAAGACCACCCGGACGTGAAGCATACCCGGGTGATATATTTTACCTTCATTCAAGACTACTTGAAAGAGCCGCAAAAGTCATTGAATCCTATGAAATTGCACAACAAATGAATGACCTGCCAAAATCTATAAAATCAATGGTGAAAGGTGGTGGCTCATTAACTGCCTTACCAATAATTGAAACACAAGCCGGCGACGTATCTGCTTACATACCTACAAATGTTATCTCAATTACCGATGGACAAATATTCCTTGAAACCAATCTTTTTAATTCCGGAATACGACCGGCTATCAATGTTGGAATTTCAGTATCAAGGGTGGGTGGAAATGCCCAGATAAAATCTATGAAAAAAGTTGCAGGAACACTCAAGTTAGACCAGGCTCAGTTTCGTGAACTGGAAGCTTTCGCTAAATTCGGCTCAGACCTTGATGCAGCTACAATGGCAGTGCTTGAAAAAGGAAGACGGAATGTCGAAATCCTTAAACAATCCCAGTATTCTCCCATGCCTGTTGAAAAACAGATTGCCATTATTTTCTGCGGAACAAAAGGACTGCTTAAAAACGTTCCGGTTAAAAGTATTCGGGATTTTGAAACTGAATATCTTTATTATATGGAGACACATCATCAGGAAGTTTTAAAAACCTTAAAAGAAGGTAAACTTACTGATAATGATATAAAAGTTATGGAGAAGGTGGCAAATGATATTTCAAACAAATACGAAGCAAAGTAAACAGAAGAAAAAATGGATAAATAATTTCAAATTATATATCATTAATAAATGTTAACCCTAAAAGAAGTACGTACACGAATTAGTTCGATTGAATCCACTGAGCAGATCACCAGTGCTATGAAAATGGTTGCTGCATCAAAATTAAGAAAGGCACAAAATGCAATTCTTAAGCTGCGGCCTTATGCTTCGAAATTACAGGAAATATTACTTAACCTGACTAAAAGTTTTGAAAATACCGATGAAAATGTTTTCTCTGAAATAAGAACTCCTGAAAAAATATTATTGATTGTTATTGCTTCCAACAGGGGATTGTGCGGTCCTTTTAACGCAAACATAATTAAAGCCACAAATAATTTGATTGCCACAAAATATAATGAACAAAACAAAGCTGGAAATTTAAATATTTATTGTTTTGGCAAAAAAGTTTCTGAATATTACGAAAAAAATAATTATAAAGTGCTTGCAACCAATAATGAAATATTTAGTGATTTGACTTTTGAGAATACTGTTCCGGTTGCCGAAAGCCTTATGAAAGATTTTGCCGAAAAGAAATATGATAAAATTGAAATAATTTATGACCAATTTAAAAATGCGGCTGTTCAAAGATTAATTATAGAACAATATTTGCCGATTGTTCTGGAAAAAGAAGAAACAATTAGTGAAAGAGAATCGTTTATTGATTTCATTTTTGAACCAGGCAAAAAAGATATTATCAGGGAATTAATTCCGAAATCTTTAAAAATTCAACTCTATAAAGCCCTGCTCGACTCTTTTGCATCGGAGCATGGCGCCCGAATGACAGCTATGCACATGGCAACCGATAATGCACAGGAACTTTTAAAAGAACTTAAATTATCTTACAATAAAGCCCGCCAGGCAGCTATCACTAACGCAATCCTTGAAATTGTCAGTGGTGCCGAGGCATTGAAAGGGTAATCAGAGATTAATTGAAATAGAAACATTCCATTTCTCTCGTGGGAAGATGGTAATAAAATTGGTAAGCATTCACAGAACGCTGAAATTGGAAATTAGAAATTAGAAAAAAATGAAAAAAGTTTACGAATTAGAGGTATACAAACTATCGGAAGAACTGTCTGATTTGGTTTGGTACGATTTTGACAAGTGGAACAAAAAGGTTCAAAATACCAAATAGTAATTGAAAAACTTGGTCCAAAGTTGAATGCGTTTATCAACAGCACAAAAATATGATAACATAAATTTCCAATTTCTAATTTCTAATTTCAAACTGTGAACGGTTACAATAATTGAAATTAAAGCCATCTGAAAATATTATAGAAATAGAATGTTTAAGTTAAATCAACCTCTTTTTCCAATTGCTTATACCATTCTTTCCCAAATTTCCTTATCAATGGCTCTCTGAGAAATTTATACAGCAGTATTCCTTTTTTCCCCCCGGCTTTTAATGCAGTATCACATATTTGCCATTTATGATAATTCACAGCCAGAAAATCTTTAAACTTACTCACACGAACAGGATACAAATGACATGAAACCGGTTTATGGAATTTTATTTTTCCTTCGTCATAAGCTTTTTCAATTGCACAAAAGGCAACACCGTCAATAAAATTAGTAAAAGCGCATTCTTTGTCACTTATTAAAGGTGTAACATATTCACCTGTAGAATCATAATCAAATACCCCATTTTTTTTAATCACCTTTTTGCCTTCAAAAGTCATAAACGGTTTGATTTTTTCAATGTAATCCTCAAGCAATGAAATCTCTTCTTCCTCAAGTGGGGCACCTGCATCTCCTTCAACACAACAAGCACCTTTGCATTTAATAAAATCACAGCAAAAATTCACGCTTACTAAATTGTCGGAAATTATCGTGTTATCAATAATAATCATGGGGTAAAAGTAGTAAAAATCCGGGTATAACTATAAACTGTCATGATACCCATCCGTCGGATGAGTTAATATTTTTCATTTTATTTTATAATCAATACCAAAATTCTGTATTTTTGCATCCGGTTTTTATTGAGCAAATAATATATTCATATATACTGCTTCTTATTAAAAATGTGATCCCGAAATTTCGGGATTCTTTTAGAAGCAGTTATGCCGACCTGCCCGCCGTACTAATTTGGCAGGCGGGTAGGAACAACAACTTTAAATTTGCAAAACTTGTCCGTATGGATTCGTTCCGTATCGGAATAAATTAATTAAGAAAGGAAAAAAATGGCTTTTAACCTGAGAAACAGAAACTTTTTAACATTACTGGATTTTACACCCGAAGAAATCAAATATTTACTTGATCTTTCCACTGACCTGAAAAAAGCAAAATATGCAGGTACTGAACAACAAAAATTAAAAGGTAAAAACATTGCTTTGATTTTTGAAAAAGCATCAACACGTACCCGCTGTGCTTTTGAAACGGCAGCTTACGATCAGGGAGCAAATGTTACATATCTTGGTCCTACCGGTTCACAGATAGGTAAAAAAGAAACAATGAAAGACACTGCAAAAGTTTTAGGAAGAATGTATGATGGAATTGAGTACCGTGGTTTCGGACAAGTCAGAGTGGAAGAACTTGGGAAATATGCAGGTGTTCCCGTCTGGAATGGTTTGACAGATGAATATCATCCAACACAAATCCTTGCCGACTTTTTAACCATGATGGAACATTCCGATAAACCATTACATCAAATTTCATTTTGCTATCTCGGTGACGCCCATAATAACGTTGGTAATTCTTTATTGGTTGGTGCCGCAAAAATGGGTATGGATTTCAGGGCTGCTGCTCCGAAACCTTGCCAACCGGAT
>JAUWSB010000106.1 GCA_030610255.1 Bacteroidota bacterium | reverse complement strand
CTTTTCACCAACAAAAACTGCTTTAATGCCCGGTTTGTTTCTGACTGCATCATAAACCTGGCCAGAGATAAATATTCCTCCCACTTCGGCGAGATGTTCTATCCTGGAGGCCACATTCACACCATCCCCAAAAACATCCCCATCCTTAAAAACGATATCGCCAAGATGAATACCGATTCGAAGATTAAGATCAGGATCATCGCTTACGGATTTTTGAATTTTCTGAGCACATTGCACCGCATCAAAAGCGCTCTGAAAACAGAGCAGTGTCCCATCACCCATCTCCTTCAGAAACTCACCATTGAATTTTTCAACAAGCGGCTTTTGAATGTCCCTGTTTTTTTGGAGGACCGAAAGAGCCTTCTGCTCATCTTGTGACATGAGGGCTGTATAGCCGACAATGTCGGTGAACATGACTGCTGCAAGTTTCCTGGTTTCAGTCATAATAATTTTTATATAACATTTTTAATGCACTGCTTATTGATGCCTGATATATAGAACCATGTGTTTCATTCTCAAAAATGACGGCTTCTAATTCAAGGTTTGGGTAATTCCGTGAGCGCAACAGCTGGGCTATCTTTTTCATATTATTTATATATGACTCACTTTCCAGACTGCCTACACACATAAATAATCTCACCGGTAAATCTTTATGTGTAACGGCAAAATCATTTTCTAACTTATACATATAGGGTTCATCCCAACTGATTGAGGGGCTGCCGGCAAAATATCGTTGAAACGTTTCTGGATGCTGAAAAAGGGTATAAAGGGTAAAAAGCCCGCTTGCCGAAACACCTGCTATTGCCCGGTCTGAGGAAACCCGGTAATTTGATTCAATAAATGGAATAAGTTCTTTACGAATAAAAGCTAAAAATTTATCAGCGCCGCCCGATGTAATAACAATATCATCTCTGCCGGTTGCCCTGGACAAACGATCCTGCCAGGCTTTATCTTTTTCTGGATGGCTGGTTGGCTTAAAGTCACGGCCCCGCATAGCTGCCCAGTCTTCTACGCCTTTTATAGTATAGGCTATACCCACAACTATCATTTCAGGAATTTCTTTATTGAGCGTACTCAAAATATGAACAACATTGTCTGTAATACCGAAACTTATATTCGCGTCTAAATTGAAGAGGACAGGATAAGTTGTATCCGTATAAGCGTATCTGTAAGGAAGTGAGATATAGATTTCAAAATCGTCATTTATAATTTCTGAATGAAGTATTCTTTTTTCGGTGTTGAATAAAGTTACTTCAGGGTTTTTCTCATCTTCGACGTTTTGCTGTTTAGAGTTTTGGGTACAAGTCGTTGATAAGATAAGAAGAATCGTAAAAATGAGAGTTAATTGTAGTGTTTTATTTATTGATTTTATCATTCTTCACTTCCTGTTTATTTTGAAGTCTATAAAACGGTATAACATATTATTAAGCAGCAATTATACGTATAATATGTCAAATATGCAAGCAAAAACGGAATCAAATTAATGTGTTCTGATAAATTCACGAACAGCATTTACATCATATGGAATCAATTCCCTCAAAGCTCAAGACATAGCTTTTACTACCATATCATCTTTATCATTTACTAAAATATGTTTATACTATGAACGCAAGTAAGAAGCACCATTAACGTCTACTATCCCCCCGGTAAGATATTCCGATCCTTCTGAAGCAAGAAATGCAACTGTCCGGGCTATCTCTTCAGGTTTTGCAACGCGCCCGAGTGGACTTTGGTGTCGAATCGCTTCTCCTTCAGGGCCTTCAAGAAGATAAGCGGACATATCAGTTTCAACAAATCCTGGTGCAACGACATATACAAAAATATTGAGAGGAGCTAATGCTTTTGCCATTGATTGGCTCATTGCATTCAACCCAGCTTTGCTTGCACCATATGCAGGTGCTTTAGGTTCGCCACGGAATGCACCTCGTGACGAAATATTTATAATTTTTCCTCCACCACTTTTCACCATATATTTTATAGCACAAAAAGAAATGTAAGCTGGTCCAAGCAAATTTATTGACAATGTACGTTGCCATATATCTTGCCATTCATTATACGTAACAGCAGAAATCGGGTGCTCTTGATAGATACCTGCATTATTGATCAAAATATCGATCCTGCCAAACTCTTTTATTGTTTTATCAACCAAGCGTTGTGCAGCCTCTGAATCAGTAAGATCTGCCTGAACAATAATATGACCATTACCATTTAGATCTTTGAATACATTCTCTGCCATACGTTTATCCCGATTATAGTGGATAGCGACTCGTGCACCATGTTGCGCAAAGAGTTCAGCGGTGGCATAACCGATTCCCTTTGATGAGCCTGTGATTAGAACCGATTTATCTGAAAAATTAAAAAGCATTTTCTTTCTATTAAAGTTTAAAGCCTGACGAAAAAGCTCAACCGTACGGGAACCGCGTCGGCTGGAGCGATGTGTTAGGCATCCATTCTCATTTCAATGGTCCGTTTTGCTCTGACCCTTTCAGCCCTGCTATGCATATCCGAGAATGATTCCAAGAACAATCACCAAGGCAATCACTGCTTCCATGCCGTGAATAATTACAGCCATCCAGTTGCTCCGAAAACGCCTTGACGGATAACTAAGTATAAAACCTGAAAACACTGCCTGGTGTAAAATTCCTAGTGGTTTATGAAGATGATATAATGCAAAAAATACACCATTGAAAAACCAATCCCACTTTCCGAACACTCCTTTCATTTTTGGGAGCAGTATTCCGCGAAAAAGAAATTCTTCACCCAGAAAGTAGTTGAAAGGTATCGTAATCAGTGTCAAGCCCAGTAACCACCAAACTCCTTTGTACTCAGGGGTCATCAGTTGCTGCAGGCTAAATTGGGGCAGGCTTTTGAGATATGGGAAAATGGAGCTTAAGACGTCGGGTAGAGGAATAATAAACATCAAAGCATAACTCAACGCCATAAAAGGAATGACCCACAAGAATAACCAATTGTTACATTCACCTGTCTTGGGATTATGGGGCCTGTTATACCACATTCTTTTTCTTATGGTTTGCCACTTCAGGTTCCCATTCTCTCGATAAACAATGATGAGCGAAAGAACAAACTGCCATGCCATGCCAATGATCATCAACGGCCAAAAAACCAGAAACAGCGGAACGCTTGCCGGAATATTGAAAATATTGATTATCGCCGGGGTGCCGAAGTATGCAAGCGCAGTCATTGGCGCAGTGGCCAATGCCCAAATTACAACAATTTTCGAAAGACTATATTGTTTGTCTTCCTCTAACGTTATCTCGGCTGTGGGGGATTCCTGTTTTTTGTTCAAATTCATTTTACTATCCTTTCGGTTTTTTTCCATTGTGCATTCGATCTCGCTGCTATAATTTGTTCTTTGAGTCTTTCCGTTTTTTTTCCGCTTTCATTCATGTGATAATCCCCTTTTTATATTTGCTTAACATATTCTTAAGCTGCAAATATCCGAATAATATGCTTAATAAACAAGCAAAAACGTAATCCGCATTATACTCTTATTTGTAATAAAAAATTGCAAAATAAATAATAAAATCAAATGCAATTATTTGTTATGTTTTTTTCTTCCTGTTCCGAATGTACTTCGATATTATCCAGCCATAAACTGCTATGTTTATAATTACAACAAAACTTCCAAGTATTATCTGCACTTCGTGGGTGAGATATGAAGGATAAATTATTGGTAGTATATAGTGCTCAATGAATCCACCGGTATATCCTGACTGGCCGCTGATATGCCTGAGTTGTTGTTCAAGTGGAGTAATAGGACAAAGCCATCCCTGAAATTCAATCAGCGCTCCCCACACAGCAGCAGGAACATGTAAAAAAAGGACCCACCGCCATTTCAAAACTAAGAATCCACCTATTACTACGAAGCAGATAAATCCGAAATGGATAACTACTAATAAATCTGCAGCTATACGGAATAACATGATAGTGTTTATGTCAAATGTATGATGTTATGTATTAGACCCATAATTAACTGGACTAAATTACAAATTTAAATTTGTTAATTTAGCAAATTATTTCTTAGTAATTATTTAAAAATACAAAAAAATGAGAAAAAAAATTGTAGCAGGAAACTGGAAAATGAACAAAACCTTCAGTGAAGCTGACGATTTGATATTTAAAATTTCAGAATTAATTAACGAAAACTATCCAATGGATGTAATGGTGGTCGTATGCCCGCCTTTTCCATATCTTGAGCTGGCAACTGATCTTACGCAGGATAATGATATTTCTATTGGTGCCCAAAATGTAAGCAATCATGATTCAGGGGCATATACAGGAGAGGTTGCTGCTGCCATGTTAAAATCCATTGATGTGGAATATTGCATTATAGGTCATTCTGAACGAAGAAAATATTTTAATGAAAGTAGTAAATTACTTGCCGAAAAAGTAAATATTTTGTTAAAAAATGATATTATTCCGATATTCTGTTGTGGTGAGCTTTTGCCCGAACGAGAGGCAAATAACCATTTTAATATTGTTGAAAAACAAATTACGGATGCTTTATGGCATTTGGATTCAGAACAATTTAAAAAAATAGTGTTAGCTTATGAGCCAGTATGGGCAATCGGAACAGGTGTTAATGCCACTCCTGAACAGGCTCAGGAAATGCATGCGTTTATCCGTGGAATTATTTCAACAAAATATGGTACTGAAGTTGCAGAAAATACTACAATACTTTATGGTGGCAGTTGTAATTCGAAAAATGCAAAAGAACTTTTTGCCAATCCTGATGTTGATGGTGGATTGATTGGCGGAGCATCACTGAAAGCTGAAGAATTTGTTAAGATTATTGAGAGTTTTTAAGAACATAAATACACTACAAAAAATAATTGGACTGCTGCATGTTTCATTAGATAATAAAATTAAAATTTTTAAGTTTTTTACTTGTAAGCTTTTAATTTATAATGATCAGGATAAATCGTTTACTTTTTATATTATTCTTTATTTTAACTAACGGATTGGTTTATTCTCAGGATATTAAACAGTTTTCAACAAAAGCTGATGAGTACCTTTATGAGATTTCAACAATTTTACATTTAACTCAAAATAAAGCCTATCTGGAAAAATCCGACAAGCTTCTTGCTGTATTTTCTGAAAGATGGAACCAGGGAAAATTTAACAAACTTCAAAAGCAAAAAATTTATGAAACTTCCAACCTGATGCTAAACAGGGAAATGAAAGGGTTTCCTCATTTTTACCGGTTTATTTCCTGTTTGAATCATTTTGCCGGTATAAGACAACCTCAAAAAAGTGTTATTGCCTGGTTAAAAAGTCTTGATGATCTGATAGATCAAACTACTGAAAAATATTTTTTATCTTATCTTGAATTTACCGATAATTTTTTTGTTTCTAACATATTATTTAATACAAGGTCAATTATATGGCATTTTAATAAGGGAAATTTCTTTTTTGATTATGATTCCGTACCTTCAATAAAGTTTGAATCACTTGATTTGGTTTGTGCGACAAAAAAAGACAGCTCAATTATTGAAAAAACAAAAGGTATCTATTTTCCTAATACAAATCAATGGTATGGAGAAAATGGTAAAGTTAGCTGGGACAGGGTTGGATTTGACGAGAATAAGGTTTTTGTAAAACTCAGGAATTATAAAATAAATTTTAAAAATTCAATTTACTCGGCTGATTCCGTAGCATTTTATAACACACTTTTTTTTGATAAGCCTTTACTGGGGAATTTCATCGAGAAAGTATTATCCAGCCCCCCAAATAAAAGAACATCTTATCCGCGGTTTAATTCGTATTTTAAAAAATATTGGATAAATAATTTATTTGAAAATATTGATTTTGAAGGTGGCTTTTCAATGGAAGGTGCAAAATTGATAGGGGCGGGAACCGACAAGTATTTTGCAGAATTAGTATTTAAAAAAGATAATAAAATATTTGCAAAAATAAGGTCAAAAGCGTTTGTAATTCAAGGAAATAAAATATATTCGGGCAGGGCTGCAATTTCAATGTATTTTGAAAATGATTCAATTTATCATCCGGGCTTGCGAATGAAATATAATAATGAAAATAAGAAATTATCATTAATTCGTTCAAGCAAAGGAATATCTAAAAGCCCGTTTTATGATTCGTATCATAAGCTGGATCTGTATTGTGAAGCGTTGAACTGGAAAATGAATGAACTGTCAATTTCGTTTGAGATGGTCAGAGGTATCAGTAAAAAAAGTAAAGCATTATTTGAATCAGCCAATTATTATTCTGATTATGAGTTTTATCGCCTGCAGGGAATAGATGAGATTAATCCTTTAGACGTTGTAAAAAAATATTCTAAAAGATATAATACTAACATAATACAATTGAATGTACTGGCTGATTATATGCAAAAGCCCAAAGAGCAGGTAAGTGCCATGTTGTTTAATCTGGCAGGTAAGGGTTTCTTAATTTACAATTCTGAAGAAAAAAAAGCAATTATTAAAAAAGAATTGTTTGATTTTTTAGATGCAAAAGCAGGTAAAATTGATTATGATGTAATTCGTTTTTATTCCATAACTACTTCCAAAAGCAATGCTGAACTTGATCTGCAAAATTTTAATATGACAATTAACGGTGTTTCTGAAGTGTTCCTGAGCGATTCACAGAAAGTTTACATTTATCCTGCAAATGAGGAAATAACTATTAAAAAGAACAGGGATTTTGTTTTTTCAGGAAGAGTACATGCAGGCTTGTTTGATTTTTATGCCAAAGATTGTTCGTTTGAGTACGATACTTTCAGACTTAATCTCCCGACAATTGATTCCTTAAGTTTTAAGGTAAAAAGTAATACTAAAGATGAGTCAGGTAATTATCCGCTTGTAGCCATAAATAATGTTATAGCCGATCTTAGTGGAAACCTCTTAATTGATCATCCTTTAAATAAATCCGGATTAAAGACAGCACCACAGTATCCTGTTTTTAATAGTGTAAATGATGCTTATGTTTTTTATGATAACAAGTCAATACATAATGGAGCTTATATTCGTGATAAATTTTATTATCATGTTGATCCTTTTACGATTGACAGCTTAGATAATTTTACAACCGATGGATTAAAATTCAGTGGATATCTGGCATCTTCCGGAACCTTTCCTGAAATAGAAGAAGCATTGGTGGTTATGCCTGATTATTCGCTGGGTTTTGTTAATTTTATACCGGAAAACGGTTGTCCAGTATATGATGATAAAGGAACATTCTTTTCAAAAATAACATTGAGTAATAATGGTTTAATTGGAAACGGAACTTTGGAATATTTAACTTCAACTACAATTTCAGATAATTTTACATTTTATCCCGATTCAATGAATACTCTTGCCAAAAGCTTTATTATTGATGAACAAATTGGCGATGTAGAATTTCCTGTAGTAAGTGCTGATTCGGTTAATCAAAAATGGCTTCCCGATACAAATTTAATGACAGTATCGGCAATAGAAAATCCTTTTATAATGTATGAAAATTCGGAATTTCGCGGTGAACTTGAACTTTCACCTTTTGGATTAAAAGGCAGTGAGAAATTCAATTTTACGAACACCGAAATTGCTTCTGATCTTTTTAATTTCAAACAACATTTATTATATGCCGATACTTCCGATTTTACACTTTTTACTGCTGAAACCTCTGAGATTGCTGTTTCAACACACATTTATAATACACTTATTGATTTTCAGGAAAGAAAAGGCGAATTCAGGTCAAGTGGTGTAAGTTCGCTTGTTAATTTTCCATTCAATAAATATGTTTGTAATATGGACAAGATTGACTGGTATATGGATGAAGAAGAAATGCTGCTGACTAACAATATTGCACAACAGATTCCTGATATTGATAAAATGACCATGAAAGAATTGATTGATCTGGATTTATCCGGTTCTGAATTTATTTCCACTCGCCCTGACCGTGATTCACTTGCATTTTATTCTGTTAAGGCAAAATATGATATAAAAAATTATATTATTTATGCTGAAGATGTTAAAATAATAAAAACAGCCGATGCAGCAGTTTTTCCCGGTGATGGAATAATAAATATCATGCAAAATGCAGAAATGGAAACTTTAAAAGAAGCATTTATCATTACCGATACTGCCACTAAATTACATACAATTTATAACGCTGACGTTAACATTTTCTCAAGAAATAAATATCTTGCAAAAGGTTATTATGATTATGTTGATAGAAACGGAATGCCCCAGGAAATCGAACTGAATACTATAGCGGTAGATTCATTAGGTCATACATTTGGCTTTGGAAAGATTCCGGAAAATGCAATATTTTTTCTTAGTCCTGAATATTATTTTACAGGTATTAT
>JAUWSB010000226.1 GCA_030610255.1 Bacteroidota bacterium | reverse complement strand
CTTCTCTAATAATATTTCCTGACCTTGAGTCTTTAAGAGCAGCTTTCCCTGAAGCCGACCCTGAAATTGTTAAAAATGACTTTGCCTATCCGGCAATGCTTAGTTTTCTTCCAAAAGGTTTCCTGGGCTTAGTGGTTGCATCATTGATTGCAGCATTTATGTCAACAATTTCCACACAGTTAAACTGGGGCTCTTCTTATGTTGTTAATGATTTTTATAAAAGATTTTTAAACCCGCAAGCAAGCGAAAAAAAACTTGTGCTGGTAGGGCGTTTCTCAACTGTGATATTAATGATGATTACTGTAATCATTGCACTTTTATTAAGTAATGCATTACAGGCATTTAATATTTTGCTTCAGATAGGTGCTGGCACAGGGCTGATATTTATTTTGAGGTGGTTTTGGTGGAGGATAAATGCTTTCAGTGAAATTACAGCAATGATAGTTTCATTTATTATTGCTCTGTATTTCCAGATTATCCATCCGTATACAAGTTTACCCGAAGTCAGCACTGCAATCCAGCTTGTTATTGGTGTGGGCATTACAACTGCTGCCTGGATTTTTGTTACATTTTTAACAAAACCTGCTGATAAAAAAACTTTAAGAAAATTTTACCGTTTGGTTCATCCCGGTGGTCCCGGCTGGAAAAAGGTTATTAAAGATGCTGAAAAAGATAAGGACCCGGTTGATGACAAAGATGATAAACCTTGGGATGTGCCAAATGGAATTTTATGTATGGTTTTAGGATGTTTTGCAATATACAGCGCCCTGTTTGCAACAGGAAACTGGATATATGGCAAATATTTTTATGCAGGTATTCTTACTTTAATTGTTTTTATATCAGGATTTCTACTTTTAAAAATATCAGGAAAATTGAAGATAAAAACATAGAAATTAGAAATTTATTCTGAATGATTTTAACTGATAAAATTAAATATAATTTATCTTTTTTTACTTTTGTCTTTTTACTTTTGTCTTTTGAAGTAAAGCGAATCCGTATGGATATCTTGTATTAAATTATCATTAATTTAAACTTTTATGAACCCAACATTATTAATTCTCGCAGCCGGAATCGGCAGCCGTTACGGCGGTGTAAAACAAATGGACAAGGTAGGTCCTTCAGGAGAAAGTATTATTGATTACTCCATTTATGATGCTATCAGAGCCGGGTTTGGAAAGGTGGTGTTTGTGATAAACAAAAAAATTGAAAAAGATTTTAAGGAAATTTTTAACCGGAAATTAAAAGGCAAAATCGAAACGGATTATGTTTTGCAGGAAATAAACAATGTTCCCGAAGGTGTTAAATATTCTTCAGAAAGAATAAAACCCTGGGGAACAGCCCATGCCGTTCTGGTTGCAAAAGATAAAATTCATGAACCTTTTGTTGTTGTTAATGCTGACGATTTTTATGGTGCAGGTTCTTATAAGTTAATAAAAGAATTTTTTGAGGATATTGACCCTGAAATGCCTCAATATTGCCTGGCAGGATATAAACTTTCCAGCACCTTGTCGGAATTTGGCTCGGTTTCACGAGGGATTTGTTCTGTTGATATTGAAGATTTTTTAAGTGCTGTTGTTGAACGAACCGACATTCAAAAATTAAATAATAGTATCGGCTATGAAGACAGTAACGGTAACTGGGATATTTTACCGGATGACACACCGGTATCAATGAATATCTGGGGTTTTACTCCCAGTGTCTTCAAATTCCTTGAATTTTATTTTCGTGATTTTATTAGTAAGAACGCTGCTAATCCTAAAGCAGAATTTTTTATTCCGGCTGTCATCAACGACCTGATAAAAACTTCAAAAGCAACTGTAAGAATGCTTAGGAGCAATGACCAATGGTTTGGAGTAACTTATAAAGATGACAAGCCAAAAACTATTGAAAAAATCAGAAAATTAGTTGAGCAAGGAGATTATCCAAAAAATTTATGGGCTTGATCTGATTTGTAATTTATTTGTTATTTGGTGCTTGTTTATTGATGCTTTAAATATCCAAAGATTGTAATTTATTTTCAAACTCTGTTTACATGCCTTATAATTTTAAATTCATAATAGAAGGCTTTGACATCAAAGGTAAATTTGTTTCAGCCGTGCCGTATGGTTCGGGGCATATTAACGATTCATTTTTAATTATTACTGATGAAGAGTCTCCAAATAAATATTTATTACAACGAATAAATACTAATGTATTCCAAAAGCCGCATAGATTATGCTATAACAACTTCATGGTTATAAGTGAGATGCGAGAATTTTATAAAAACAAACCCGGTAGAATCCCTCTGAAATTATTTCCTTTAAAAAGAACAAAGTGGTATCATTTTTTCACAGATGCTGACGGAAACATTTGGAGGCTTTTAAATTTTATTGAAAACAGCGAAGCATTTGAAATTATTGAAAACCCGGAGATTGCTTATGAAGCCGCAAAAGCTTTTGGTGAGTTTCAGACAATGCTTAAAAGTTTCAATCCACTAATTATTTATAAAACAATTTATTTTTTTCATAATATAAATAAAAGAATAAAAGATCTGAAAAGAGCTGTTAAGCAGGATAAGTATGACAGGAGAAAGCTTGCAGAAAAAGAAATAAATTTTGTGATAAACAAACAACATCTGAGTGATGAAGTTTCATACCTGATGTCAACCAAAAAAATACGTGAAAGAGTTACTCATAACGATACTAAACTTAACAATGTTTTATTTGATAAAGATTCATCTAAAGCCCTTTGTGTTATTGACCTTGACACTGTGATGCCCGGAAGTATTTTATATGATTTCGGTGATATGGTACGAACTTTTACCAGCCCTGTTTCTGAAGATGAAACAGACCTTAACAAAGTAAAAGTCCGGCTTGAAATTTTTGAAGCACTTTCTAAGGGATATTTATCTGAATTAAAAAATATTTTAATAAAAACAGAAAAAGAAAATCTGATTTTGGGTGCAAAATTAATGACCTATATTATTGGCATTCGCTTTCTGACAGAT
>JAUWSB010000222.1 GCA_030610255.1 Bacteroidota bacterium | reverse complement strand
TTTCAACATTAATTGTAAAAGTAATTGGTATATCAGTAAATGTTTTAAGCGTATCTAATAATATTTTCGCAGGAATGGTAATTATTCCGGGTTCTTCAGACATAGTAAGAGGAACCGTAACAGTCATGGTGGTTTCTAAATCCGATGCCGTTATTTGTAATGTTTTATCTTTTAATTCAAATAAAAAATCATCAAGAATCGGTAATGTGTTACTGGGGTTTAATACCCCGCTCAATGCCTGTAAGTTCTTTAATAATAACGAACTTGAAACAATAAATTTCATATTTTTAAATTTTCTGGATTTTTATTTTATTTTCAAATGTAAAAATATTAAAAATTTTTTAAAAGAATGAATTTTGTATCTATTCAGGTATAAAAAGTTATTAACAATTAAATTTCATTTTTTAACAAGAAGGCTTTTTCTTAAAATTAAATCTTGATTCCTCCCCTTTTATTAATCTTTTAATATTCTTTAAATGAGTTAACGGTATAAAAACTGCAACAGCAACCGACATTATTATTAAAGAAAGATTATTTACATTAAAAATAAACACAACAATAAACGGAAAAAATATTGATGCAATAATTGATGAAATGGAAACAATACGTGAAATTACCAGAACAACCACAAAAACACCCACTGCTACTAATACTGAGTATGAAAATAAGGCAATTCCCACACCAAGTAATGTTGCAACTCCTTTACCGCCTTTAAATCCAACGTAAACAGGAAAAATATGTCCGATAACCGCTGCAACTGCAAGAACAATTTTTATATTTATAAATTGATCGCCAGTAAAAACATCTCTTAAAATAAAGTTTGCCATATAAACGGCAAACCAACCTTTAAATACATCAAATAACAGCACGGGGATTCCTGCCTTCCAGCCTAAAATCCTTATTGTATTTGTTGCTCCGGCATTACCGCTGCCCTTAGTTCTAATATCAACTTTATAAAACCACTTTCCTATCCACACTGATGTTGGGATTGAACCAATTAAATATGCAAGAATTATTAATAATATTATTTGTAAGGTCATTTATTATTTTAGAATTTAGATTTTAGAATTTAGATTTATTTAAAGTAATTGGTTATAGGGTTAGGGTTAAGAGGCCTGTTTGGTTTAGAGGTAAGGGTAAAGTTTTTTTTACACCTAACCTTTTTTCTTTACCCAAACCGGCTTCTTGACCTGTACCATTACCGTTGTTCAATTATTATATAAATAATCATTTTGATACTAAGAGGCTGTTTAAAAATTATCCATTACGTTTATTATGCGTCTTTTTTCGCCATATTTTAGCATTTTATCGTTAAATACAATGTTGTATTCGCCTCAAAAATGCTTCATCTGACAAAAAAATACGCTATAATAATTCATAAAAATAAAATTTAAACAGTCTCTAAGGTTAACGCCTATCAGACATCTATCGGAATGATTTCTGAAGTTTAACATGACAATAGTATAGTTTTTGGCATAAGTGCCTAATTACCTTACAGATTGCATTTTTCGTAAAAAATCAATCCTTTTTCTTCGGGTTGAAATTACAAATTCATATTGGTCATCCATACCCTTTTCCTTAAAGGTACGACTTTCAGGTTTTAAATCATTAATCAGGTTATTAAATTCATAATTTGACGAAATTGCCTGCATGATATTATTTCTGTAACTAAAGAAATACCATTCTTTCTCACTTAATTCAAGATAGATATTAATGCCATCGCCGGTCCTTCGTTTTACAATTTCAATATATCCGTTTACATATTTATTAATTTGTTTTTTATTTATATTTCCAATTCCAATCTGTCCGTAAGAAACAAAAGATTTAGTACTTGGATTCCAAATCAAATTAACTTCTGTAAAAAACATAGTATGAATTAGTTCGGGTGGGAGTTTTTTTGCCGCACCATATAAATTAAATTCATTAATTTGTTCCCTGGCAGTTTCTTCTCCTAATATATGATTTAAAGCCATGATAAAATTATTATCCGATAAGTTAACTCCCCTCAAATTAGCTAATTCAAGGCTGTCGGAAAACATCTTCAGAGCATTTTCATCAAAAAAGAAATCAAGCGACATCACAACTTTCAATTTAGTTGAATCAGGGATAATCATATATTCAACCGTTCCATAGCTTTCTGTTTTCAGATAACCAATATCAGAGCTGATATTAATTTGTCCTTTGCAGTTAATAATGCATTTTTCGGTTGATAAGCTTAATAAATTTCCCTCTGATCCCGAATTTTTCAAACGTTCGGCATTACCTATCTTAAATTCGTTTTTTGTACTATCGAAATTTAAAAGACCGTGTGCTGATATAATCTCAGTATCAGCAGATTTTTCTTTTTTGGTAAACAAAGCCGGATAAACACGGTATTGAAGGTTAGAGAAATAAAGTCCGCATTGTAAATTCAAATTATCAATATCTTTTAAATCAGAAGAAACAGGTAAATATATTTCATCAGGGTTTATCAATGCATTAAATTTAGCCCAATCATTTCCTGAAAAATAACACTCCTGATTAAGCTGGTAGCCACCATTGAAATACAGATTTTTTTCTTTTGCTTTTAATTTTATATTACCTGTAAAATAATATTCAGGACTAAGAAAAAATATTGCATTTTCCGGAATGTTTCCAAAGGCAAACGTTTGACCTAATGAATCTACCGCTATAGTATTCAGCTCGATTTCCTGGGGCATTCCGTTTCTATCAACATAATCATAATAACCTTTTGCAAGATATTTATTTCTTGAGAAAATGTTAACGTCAGCATTATAAATTGTATGTAATTTATTGGTAGTATCGGTAATGATAAATGCTTCTTTTAAAGTTTCCATTTCTGCATTTTGCATGATATTTATTATTCCATCACCTGGAAAAACCGCTGCATCGGCTGTTTTTATTATTTTAACATCTTCAGCATAAATAATATAATTTTTTATATCATATTTTGCCTTAACCGAATAAAATGCAAGTGAATCATGGTCAGGGCGAGTGGAAATGAATTCAGAACCGGATAAATCCAGATCAATCAATTCTTTCATGGTCATTTTATCAATATCAGGAATCTGTTGTGCAATATTGTTAGTCAGCAGCATTTCTTCTTCATCCATATACCAGTCAATCTT